>JAJRWG010000203.1 GCA_024276895.1 Bacteroidota bacterium | reverse complement strand
TGAGGGTGATGGGTTTCTTGCCGAAGTTGTACATACCGATCCTGTGTTCGTACACATCGCCGCGAAGCAACTGGCCCACCACAATTTCAAGGCTGTCGGTGTCAAAACCGATGTTGCCGATCCGCAACGGGAAAGCCCTGAACAGCGATGAATCCAGTGCAGCTTTTTGCCCGTGTACAAGCAGGGCGGCAAAAAGCAGCGCAATCAGCAGATGTCCTTTTATTGATTTCAAACCAGTTCTTCCGCTAAATCTTTTAAATCAATACCGTCAAAATTCCCCGAACTCATAAACAGGTAGTTTGTTTCGGCCTGTTTCGTTTTTTTCAGCCATTCCACCATCTTGCACGAGTCGTTAAACACTTCGAGGCCAGGGTGCGAAAGCATGTTTTTCACCTCTTCCTTTTCCAACTGCGGCAATTTCTTCATGCGCAGGGCATGCGGGTTAAAGTAAACTCCCACCTGTCCGGCGCCTTCGAAACAGCCTGCGTACTGAGCCATAAACTCACGGTTCAGGCTGCTAAAAGTATGCAATTCCAGACAAACCACCAGCCTGTTCGAGAAAATTGTTTGTGAACAGCCTGTACGGTTGCCTTCACCTTGGATGGGGCATGCGCGAAGTCTTTGAATACGCGGCTGCCGTTATGTTGCCGGATGAGTTCCATCCGGTTGGCAGTCCCTTCAAAACTTTGAATGGCTATATAAAAATCAGTGTCTTTCACACCAAGTTGCAAACATATCTCCCTGGCACCGCTCAGATTCATCAGGTTGTGTGTGCCAAAAATCTTTAACGGAATTTGTGTGCCCAGATAGTGCAGCTTTGTTTTGCCATACTCAATATGGTAATCAGGCAGTTTGTAAGCTATTTTCTCGATATCGGTACGGCTGCTGCTTCCTACGATTCCGTTCAGGACCTTATCCCCCCTGTTGAATATCAGTTTTCCCCCGGTTTCAATCAGCGCGATAAATTCTTCAAATTGTCGCACATAGTTTTCAAAAGTCGGGAAAACGTTGATGTGATCCCAGGCAACGCCACTCAGCAGGGCGATGTGTGGTCTGTACCAGTGGAATTTGGGCCTCCGGTCGATGGGCGAACTGAGGTATTCGTCACCCTCAAAGATCATCAGGGGTGCATCCTCGCTCAGGCGTACCATCACTTCAAAGTCTTTCAGTTTGGAGCCCACCAGGTAGTCAAAATTCATCCCCGCTGTTCGTAAAACATGCATCACCATTGCAGTGATGGTGGTTTTTCCATGGCTACCGCCGATGACTACCCTTTTTTTATCTCGCGCATGGTGGAACAGAAATTCGGGGTAGGAAAAAACTTTTAACCCCAGTTCCTGTGCTTTAAGCAACTCAGGATTGTCAGGACGGGCGTGCATGCCGAGAATGACGGCGTCAATGTTTTTGTTCAGCTTTTGCGGATGCCAGCCTTCTTCGCCGGGAAGCAAGCCTCTTTGCGAAAGGCGGCTTCTGGACGGCTCAAAGATCTCGTCGTCCGAGCCGCTGACATTGTGGCCGTTCAACTGTAAAGCAATGGCCAGGTTGTGCATGGCACTGCCACCGATGGCGATGAAATGGATTCTCATTTGGCCGGCAAAATTAGCGTTTTTTATCTTTCAACCGTACAACCGGATTTATACGGAAGAAGTCAGCCGGGGTTCTGTAAATATTATGTTTGCTTTTGCCCGGGCATGGTGTAAACTGGGTTTTTTGGCTGATTTCAGTTGCTGATTTAAACAGGTGTAAGTTTCTTTTTGTATTTTTATAAAAATTTTTCACGAATGAAAACTTTCCTTCTTCCGGTTGATTTTTCCGACAATACCATGTCACTGGTGAAATACGCGTTTTACCTTGCGGGAAGCGAAAAAACGCACTTTTACCTGTTTCACATCTACCCCGACCAGTTTATCGTCCCCGACTCAAGCCTGCCCGTGGGTGTTGACAGCGACGCGTTTTTCAGTGCAGGCTTTGGTTTTGTGGAATCACTACGCGAACAGGCCGAAACCAACATGGAAAAACTAAAGAAAGCAATCTTTGAACTCGCTGAGAAGGAAGCCGGCGCGAATATCGAAGTTTCGCACCGGCTGAGCGGCGGTGACCCTGATTGGGCTGTGCAAAGCATTTGTGAGGAAATCAAGCCCGACCTGATCGTGATGGGTACCGAGGGCGAAGGCAAGAAAGGTTTTCTGGAAGGCAGTATTGCCGAAAGTGTCATGGCTGCTACGAAAGTGCCTGTTGTGGCTGTGCCCGTTGCCAGTAACCGCGACCATATCCACCATGTGATGTACGCCACAAACTTCGACGGGCCGGATGTGTCAGCCATCAGAAAAGCCTTTGCGTTGCTTAAGCATGCGCAACTGAGAATCCATGTGGTACATTTTCTTTTTGATGAAAAAGACGAAGAACAAAAAGTGCAGATGGACAAATTAGAGAAGATCTTTGCCGACCAAAGGCGCTCGGGAACGATGTCTTTCCACCTGGTGCAGGCGAGCGACAAACGCGATGTGTTACCTGCTTTTGCCGATGCCTACCAAATTGACCTGGTCGCCTTTTTGTCGCACAAAACGGGTTTTTTCAGAAACCTGTTTTCCACACGGATCAGGAAAAAGGATTTTTTCAAATTGGGCATCCCCCTGCTGGCGTTGCACGGGGAAGCTTAACCGCCGGTTGTGTTGTTTTGCCCGCCCAAAGCCGCCACGTACATGCCGCAAAGTTCTTTCCCCAGTTTTTCGGATGAAAACAACCGGCTTGCTTCCTCGCGGATGGCTTGCCTGCTGAAGCTGATCTTCCCGTCAAGAAAATCGATGAGCGTGTTTACCAGTGCCTGTTCGTCGCCGGGGGCGATGAGCCTGCCGTTATTTTCGTTGACGTACTCGGCGATGCCCCCCACACGTGTGGCAAGCACCGGGATGCCCAGCACAAAACTCTCATTGATCACCACAGGCAGGTTCTCGTAATTGCTGAACACCACCATCAGGTCGCCCGCGGCCATCGCCTCTGACAGTTTCTCCCCTTCAAGCAGACCGGCAAAAACTACCGTTGATTCGTCGAGGCCCAACTCGCCGGCGTAGCTGCGCATGGCTTCAAAGTCCATCCCGTCGCCGATGAGCCTGAAAACAAAATCGCTTCTTTTTACCGACAGGGATTTGATGGCCCGCAGCAGGCCGCTTACATTTTTCGATTTGTCTTCAAAACAGCTTACATGAAGGATGACTTTTTTGTCCCCGGGACGACCGGCCTTCGTTTCAACATGAAAAAAAGTTTCATCAACCACATTGGCCAGCACACGGTAATTGTCGTTTTTCAGTCCGTGGTTTTGCATGGCACCGGCCAGGTTTTGGGTGACGGTGGTCACGGCCGAAGCACGC
>JAJRWG010000202.1 GCA_024276895.1 Bacteroidota bacterium | reverse complement strand
ATCATCGAAGAAGTAGTGAGGGGAGTCTCCCGCGGGGGCACCCCCGTAAATGTCAACACCGCCAAGTTGCTTGGTGCCCGGGTCTCCCTGAGCCTGCAGGCTGAACTGCCATTGGGTAATCATGGTGCCGTCAAGGAAAAACTGTGCCGAATCTTGGTCAAGGTCAATGACGAATTCCAGTTGCATCCACTGATCGTGCGGGTGAGTGAAATAGATGGAGTCCGGGCTGCCGGCATACATGAAGCCGTTGTTGTTGCCTGTTCCCGCACCAAAGTAAACTTCCACGGCCCATTCGATGCCGGGAGATTCAAAGTGCTGTAGGTTGATGTAACCGCCCATGCCGCTAACTATGTAATACTTCACATTGACTTTGTATTTTCCGGAAGTTTTGTCCCCCAGTTTGAGTACAAGGTCGGTGGAGGTGGTTACCACTTCTGTTGATTGTGTGGGGCTTGCAGCCTGGTCATCAACAATAAAGGCATCCTCGGCTGTGCCGGGTGAGCCTGACCATGTAGTCCAGAATCCGCTGGTGTCGCTCAGGGCAAGATAATCGCCAACATTGTAGCTTTCCATGTCATCCTGGAAAATGTAATCGTAACCTGTTTTGACTTTTACACCGTCAACACCGGCAAGGTCGCCGTCGTTACCGACATACTGCCAGGCCAGTTTAAAAGGTGCACCGGCATAACTGTCGAGGTTGATTTTCACCAGGTTCCATGCCCAGGGAGCGCCGTCTTCGATGTGGTCGATGGCATCCCACAGTGGGGTCCAGGTAGTGCCGCCGTCAGTTGAAATGTTGCAAATAAGGGTGGCACCGGGATCAAGCCAGGAGCCGCTGACACCAGCATACCAGGTCAGGTTCAGGGGTGTTTCGCCACCGGCATCAATCTCGGGAGTGATAAGCCATTCGTCCTGGTCCTCGGCAACCCAGGGTACCAGGGCCGAAAACAGGCTATTGGGGTCAATCTGATCAAAATTGTTGCCATCGGGGTTTCCCTGTAGCCAGTTCTTGGATGGGTGAAAATTGATAACAGACCAGCCCGTTGGAGGGAATTCACCATCAACATCAAAGCCTTCTTCAAGAAGAATAGCCCTCGCGGATGTCAGGTCTTTTTGCGGTGTAACGTTTACACCACTTGTTTTCAGGCCCAGGGCCTGTGCTTTGGTCATCAGCTGCTGCGCATTCGCAAAACTGACTGTGACGAGCAAGGTCATTGCCAAAGCAATAAAACGCGTAAAATGTTTCATAATAATTTTTTATTTTGGTGAGTAATTGAATTGTTCGCAACAAATTTAATAAAAATGGCACTGCTTTCTGTGGATTTGGCGTTTTTTTTTGTTAAAAATCTGTTAGACCTAATTTATTTTTACTTTTTAAGTGCAAATCGGTTGTAGAAAAAAAGGAGTATTGATGTGGCTGCGCCGATGGCTGCAAAAACCAGCCAGATGTTTCCCGGATGATATTGCCGGTAAAGAATTTGTGTAAGCTCCTCCGGGCTAATGCCCATCTTGTCAATGGTTTGTTGAAACAGCACGGCGCCATCCATCCCCGAAATGTCAGCAGCTTTTTCCATTCCTTTGTTGACAAGGAAGTCTTTCAGAAAAGCATACTTATCGGATAATTTACCGTAAAGAAAGCCCGACAGCAATCCGCCAAAAACATTACCAACGGCAACAGGCAGAAAGCTGTAGCCCATGTACAGGGCCACTTTTTCGGACGGTGCAATCCTGCTGATGTACTCCTGTATCCTGGGTGAGCTGGCCATTTCGCCAAAAGCCAGGACGATAATGCCAAAAAACAAAAACTTTCCCATGGTGAAGAAAGAAAAGAAGCCGAAGCCAAGAGCAATGACCATGATGCCTGCGATCATGGAATGAACCGGACGGACATTTTTCAACCGGTTTGACATGAAAACCTGAAAAACAATAATGGTAAAGGCAGGAATATTTAGAATCATTTCGGGGCGGATGATACCCTTGCCGTTTTGAATCGTCCCGAAAACAGAGGCCAGCATGCCGGAAAAATTATACAGGTCGGAAGTGTCAATCCACTCCGTGATGAAAACCGGAAGTGTGAAAAAAAGCTGCATGTACATCACCCACATGCCGGTGATGATGAACAGGAAAAGCAGGAATTTTAAATCTTTCAGCACGGTAACCGTATTTGTCAGTAAAGCGCTGAATATCTGGTTGAGTTTTTGCGATTCAGCTTCTTTTTCCCTTTTCGGCTCGCGGTAAAAATACAGCAGCAGAATGTTGAACAAAATGACGGATGCACTCATTATGAAGACGTAGGTCCACGAAATGTCCCGTAGTTTGGAAGCGACAAAAGGTCCGATAAAACCTCCGATATTCACTATCATATAAAAAATGCCGAAGCCGAGCGTGTCGGTTTGTTTTGTGGTTGTTTTCGATACGGTTGCCACAATGACCGGTTTGAAAAACGCACCTCCCAGTGCAACAAACAAAAAAGCGGCAAACACGGTACCGTAAGCGCTGGTTAAACCCATGGCAAGGTAGCCGGCGGCTAAAGTGGCAAAGGCTCCCAGCAGCACCTTGCGGTAGCCGAACCTGTCGGCAATGGCACCTCCCAGAATGGGTAAAAGGTACAAAACACCGGTTGCAATAGCCTGCATAATACCCCTTTGTTCCTGCGTAAATCCCAGTCCGCCGACCGACTTTGGATCGGTCAGGTAAACGGAGATAACGGCAAACATGCCGTAATAAGCCCACCTTTCAAATAATTCAAGCGTATTGGCTACCCAGAAAGTGCGTGGAAACTTTTTGAAGACGTTGGTTGATTTGTCCATGGGATGGAGATTGCGGATTTTAAAAAAGCAATAATAAGGAAATATCTGCTTTATGATAAATGAAAGCTGATTTAGGTTTCGGGCCAAAGTTGCAAAAGCCGGTTAGGAAGGGTTATTTCGCCACTTTCAAATAATGTTTAAGCCTGGCAAACAGTTCGTCATCCACCAGCGGTGCTTCATTTATTTCATCAATGGAAGAAAACCGACCCTTTGCGCTGCGTGTGTTTACAATGTATTGGGTCAGTTCGTACGAAATGTAAGGGTGGCGCAGCAGTTGTTTGAAAGAGGCTTTGTTCAAATTGAGTTTCCTGACCAGTGAACTGTCCACCGTGATCGAGCTGCTTTTTTCTGACAACAGTTTGTCGTCAAAGCCATAGACCTCGGTCAGTTGTTGTTTGGTGTAAAACCCGCCAAGCAGATTGCGGTATTTCACTATCCTTGCTGCCAGCCAGGGGGCAAGTCCCAGGTCATGGGCTAAAACCGCCGAATCTGCACTGTTGATCCCGACCGGGACTGAAAGTGCATTTTGCTTGACTTTTTTCGGTTGTTTTTCATTTTTTGGCGACAAACGGATGTAGGGCTCAAGCAGTTGGTATTCGGCATCCGAAATGGTGTACATCTTTTTCAGGTCTTCTTTTTTGCGGAACTTTCCCCCTTTGGCTTCATAATTCCTGATGGCCTGTATTTGTTTGTTGGTCAGCCCCAGTTTTCTCCATTCTTCAACAGCTAACTGATTGGGATTAAAAGGAAACGGGTTTATTTTCAGCCTGGCCAGAGCGCTGTCCAGTTTGCCTGCGTTTTGCAGTTTTTCAATGCGGATGGAATCTCTGATTTTTTGCTGAGCCTGCCGGAATGCGGCAATTTCTTCTTCAAATTCAGTGTAATCCACAGCCTCGTACCCGGGAAAGAAAGGAAGCAGGTAATAGGCTGCTGCTACAAGCAGGATGAGGGCTGCCAAAATAATGTTACCCCTTTGCTCGCTTTTGCTCAGGGAAAAAAACTGACCAATTGCCCGTTTTAACTTGCGTAACATGCCTCATCCTGATCATCGCATTCTACAAATTTACAAAAGATTGGGCTGTTTTTGAAGGGTATCAATACTTTTACTATTTTTCACCGCCTTTTGGCTACTCATTTATTTCGGAAAAAATTAGCCCATGTTACGAAAAAGTTTACCCCTTATTTTTTTGTTATTCAGTCTTTTTCATAGCCCTTTGATTGCACAGGACACCATCCGCCAAACCATCCATCATACCGGCAACTCCGGAATTGAAGAAGGAGAGAAAACGATTAGTCAGCACATCAACGATGCTTTTGTTCCTGTTGTTGATGTATTGGGCAGGGTTTTGTTTTGGGACCCTTTTGATGCGGTTGGGCTGCACGATCCGGCAATTTATGATGAAAACGGGAAGCCGGTTCTTGACAGGAATGGCAAGCCCGTCGAGTCACCGATTCCATTGATAGTCTTCTGGCTGATTTTTGGTGCCATCACCTTTACGGTGGTGATGCGTTTTGTGAATATCCGGGGATTTAATCATGCCATTCAATTGGTAAAAGGCCACTACGATGACCCCAATGAGCCCGGTGAGGTCAGTCACTTCCAGGCACTTACAACGGCGCTCTCGGCAACGGTGTGCCTTGGTAATATTGCCGGAGTTGCCATCGCCATCAGCGTCGGCGGGCCTGGTGCAACTTTTTGGATGATCGTTGCAGGCTTGCTGGGCATGTCTTCGAAATTTACCGAATGCACACTGGGTGTAAAATACCGGAAAATTGATGAAAACGGCGTGGTATCGGGTGGCCCCATGTATTACCTCCGTGACGGTCTGAAGAAAAAAGGCTTAAAGTGGCTGGGCTGGGGACTGTCGGGATTGTTTGCCATCCTGGTCATAGGCGGTTCCTTTGGCGGCGGAAACATGTTTCAGGCCAACCAGTCGTTTTCACAACTTACCTACATTGCCCCCAGCCTTGAAGGTTACGGCGCCTGGTACGGCATTATCCTTGCCATTTTGGTTGGCGTGGTCATCATCGGCGGCATCAAAAGCATTGCACGCATCACCGATAAGATTGTTCCTCTGATGGCAGTGGTTTACGTGGGTACTGCCCTTATCATTATTTTTATGAATATCCAGCACACGGGCGATGCGTTCCGTTTGATTTTCGAAGGGGCCTTCAATGCCAGTGCCCTGAAAGGCGGGGTAATTGGCGTGCTGATTATCGGCTTCCAGCGGGCGGCCTTTTCCAACGAAGCCGGAACGGGTTCCGCAGCCATTGCCCACTCGGCGGTGAAAACCGACAAACCCATAACCGAGGGTTTTGTGGCACTGCTTGAACCTTTTGTTGATACTGTGGTCATTTGTACCATGACGGCCCTGGTGCTTATTTTTACCGATACCTACAACAACCCCCTCGGACTGGAGGGCGCACAACTGACCTCCCAGGCTTTTGGATCTGTTTTTTCCTGGTTCCCTTACGTGCTGGTCTTTGCCATTTTCCTGTTTGCTTTCTCTACTATGATTTCATGGTCTTATTATGGCCTCAAAGGCTTTGATTATTTGTTCGGCGATTTGTTTTTAAAGTTTTCGGACAACAAAAACCTAAGCCGTTACACCTATTTTACCATCTTTCTGGTGTTTATTATAGTGGGCTCCGCCTCAAACCTGGGTGCGGTGATGGACTTTTCCGACATGATGATCCTGTCGATGGGTTTCCCCAATATTATTGGCCTTTTGATTCTGGCCCCGGAAGTGAAAAGGGATTTGGAAGATTATTGGAGAAAGTTGAAATCGGGTGAAATAAAAAAATATAAATAAATGAAAGTTGCTGTTCTTTTACTGAACAAAGGCCGGGGCAGTGGCGAAGTGGCGCGCGAGCATGTCAGGCATTTGCTGAAACTGGGGCACAAGGTTTATTTTCTCCATCCCGGCATGGGTGAAGGAATTGCAGGTGCGAAAAACGTGGACATCCCATTGCATACCGACGTTTATCCGGTTCACGAATACCTTCCTTCTGCCGGTGGCAACCAGAAACAGGTAGCCCGCATGACCTTTGAGGAAATGGCAGCCTACATTCCGGATTATGAAAAAGCGCTGGAGTCTGTTGCACAAAAGGTTGATGTTTTCATTGGCCACCACGCGAACCTGAGTGCGGTTGTCGTTCAGCGTGTGGCGAAAAAGCACAACAAACCATACGTGCTCTTTTTACACGGAACAGGCATTGAACCTCGTCATCAGGGATTGTGGGATGACCGGAACTGGGCGCTTATTCAGCAGGCCATTGAAGAGGCAAATGGCATCATCGTAACGACGGAGTATGTGCGCGATGAACTGGTGAAACCTTTGATTCCTTTGCCCGACGACAGGTTTTTGATCCTGCCCTGTGGCGTTGATCTCGAAGTTTTCCGCCCCGGTAATACCAAAGGTATTCAGGAAAAATACAATCTCCCTGAAACATACGTGATTTGTCCCGGCGCACTGACGTTTTCCAAAGGCCCCCAGAATGTAGTGGAGGCTTCTCAGGTGTATGCCGAACTGGCACCGACAGTTTTTATCGGTGAAGGCGAACTGCTGGAAGACCTTGCATCGGACCTCGGCGATCGCGGGGGTTTTCTTGGCTTTGTATCCGCTACCGACAAAGCCAGGCTGATCAATGCGGCAACCCTGCTGGTTGCAGCTCCCGAAAAGAAAGAACATTTTGGCATCATCTATGCCGAAGCCCTGGCCGGTGGCACCCCTGTTGTGGCTTACGAAGGGGGAGGAGTCGGTTCGATTGTCACACCCACCGAAGGCATTCTCACCGAGCGCTCCCCCAGGGTGTTGGGACAAAAAATAAATTACCTGCTGCTTAATTCCGGACTGCGCAAACAAATGTCCGCTTCTTGCCGATCGAGAGCTGAAAAACACTTTGATTACCAGGTGCTGGTGAAGGAACTGGTGGCATGGCTTGAAAAAGTGATGTAAACCTATTTCAGGACAAGACACTCCCCTTATTCCCCCTATTCCCCTTCTTACCTTTATTCCCTTATTGTAAAAGGACCGGGGCTTTTTAGCCGGAAGCCACCAGTCGTCTGACCACTATTGCCAGATCTCTCTGCAATGAAAAAACATCCTTCAGTGGCCTGACGACTTTTGCAGTATAAAAAAGGGAGTCAATGCTCCCTTAATTATTTCGAGGTATAAAGTTCCTTAATTCACAATGATCTTTTTCACCTTGCCAAATCCTGATGAACCCAGGCGCACCAGGTACATGCCCGGCCTGGCATAGGACATGTCAAAACGGAACACGTACTTGCCATTCTGGTTTTCCACACGGTTTTGAATCAGTTTCTGTCCATTGATGTTGTGCACGGTAATGATTAAGGTTTCATCAATATTTACAGGGATAAAACTTAGTTCGAACTGGTTATTACCCAAGTTCGAAATGCGGAGTTCATTGGGTTCGCGAATCTGTTCGGCCACGCCGGTGGTCGGACTGATGTCAACGGTGTAATCCTCGGTTTCGCCGTACTCGGTTTCCTGACAGGCATCGCCGGGTACATTGGCGTTCCAGTTTGTTTTCACCCGCATGATGTGCTCGCCCAGGGCAGCGCCATAGGGAATGTCGAGCAGCAGGGTCTTGGTGAATACTCCGCCGTTTTCGCCCGGGGCGATGACTTCATCAGGGATCATCACCTCGTCATTCTCAAAAGTAAAATTATCGTTGAGATCAATCCAAACCCTTACGTGTTGATTTCCATAATTGGTGGTGATGATCAGGTCGTTATAAGGGCCTGTTTCCACCAGGGCAACCAGGTCGGTGTAATCGCCGTAGCCATCGGGGTCACAACCCGAAGTGTTGATAATGTTGCTTAACTCGAGGCGTTGAATGCCATCGCCTTCGGTGCAATTGGCACCAGGCTGACAGATGGCATGCACCACCGTTTTGGATGCCGTGTCATTGTCGGGAACCGAATCGCCTGTCAGGCTGGTGTAAGCAGTAAACTCGTAGGTTCCGATTTGCGAAAGGCCGGCAGCCGAATCGAAAACAAAATTCATGGACGAAAGTCCGGGAAGCGTGTCGTCAATCATTTCGGTTACAGGCGTGGTGTCGTTGATTATGTACGAAACATTGAAACCCCACTGGTCGGCACTTCCGAAGTTTTCGATACGGACTTCAACGGGCTCCAGACCCAGCCCCGAACCACTCTCCGGGCTCAAAATCTCAGCTACACCAATGTCGTTGGGGAAAACATGGGTAACGTAAGAAACCGCCGTGTCGTTGCTATTGTCTTCGTCGCCGTCAAGACTTGTCCAGGAAGTGATTTGGTAAGTTTTCCCGACAATGGAAAAATCGCCAGTGGTTGTAAAAGCAAACTGCATGAAGGCCAGCGGGGTCAGTGTGTCAGCAATCGTGTCGGTAACGATTGTTCCGTCATCAATCCGGTAATTGACAGGAATACTTACAAGTGTATCATTGCCAAAATTACGCACCGTCACCTTTACGGTGTCGGCATCGCCAAGGGCGCCACTCACAGGTTCATCAATACTAACGACACCGGCATCGGTATCGAAATTGGGTGCCAGCTTGAACACGCCTACCTGATTTTTGCGCGTGCCTCCGGCAAAATATTCACCGATAGACCAGAAAGTCTTTCCGTCAACCGGATCAATGGTCATTTGTGCGTAATCGCCATAACGGTTGGAGGGATCGTTTTGAAAGCCGTCAACAATTACATCTTCGTCAAAAGTCATCACACCCGGCGGGTCGGAAGCAAAACGGCCCGT
>JAJRWG010000015.1 GCA_024276895.1 Bacteroidota bacterium | reverse complement strand
AGGTTTCAAAGGGGTCAGCAACCGATTAACCGTGAAATCACCAATCGCTGGATCTCGGAAGTGCCTTCGCCGATTTGCAGCAGGCGCTGGTCGCGGTAAAAGCGTTCCACATCGTAATCTTTCATCAGTCCGTAACCACCGTGAAGCTGAACGGCTTCGTCGGCCACTTCCTTTGCGATTTCAGAACAGTAAAGCTTCGACATGGCGGCTTCTTTACTAAATGGCCTGCCGTTGTCTTTCAGCCAGCAGGCTTTGTACAGCAGGTTACGGGCCAACTCAATTTTCATGGCCATGTCGGCCAGTTTGAAAGCGTTGATCTGGAACTTGGAAATGGGTTTTCCAAACTGCTTGCGTTCGTTGGCGTAAGCCAGCGCCAGTTCAAAAGCGCCCTGAGCGGCACCCAGACCCATGGCGGCGATGGAGAGCCGTCCGCCATCGAGGGTGCTTAGCATGATGTGTGAGCCTTCGCCCACTTTGCCCAGCAGATTTTCTTTGGGTACACGCACGTCGTCGAAAAACAATTCGGCAGTGTCAGAGGCACGCCACATCAGCTTGCCGTGCATGGGACGGGCAGTAAAACCGGGAGTTCCTTTTTCAACAATGATGGTCGTGAAGATTTTTCTCCCGTTCTCTGTTCCTGAAACAGCCTGAACAGTGCATCCTTTTGAAATCTCAACCGAGCCGTTGGTGATAAAAATCTTGGAGCCGTTGATGACCCATTCATCTCCGTCCAGTACTGCCGTCGTTTTGGAGCCTCGCGAATCGGAGCCGGCGCCGGGTTCGGTGAGGCCGAAGCTCCAGAGTCCTTCGCCGGTGCAAAGTTGCGGCAGGTACTTCATTTTCTGCTCTTCGGTACCGTAGGCATACAAGGGGTAGATGCCCAGAGAATTGTGGGCCGCCAGCGTTGCCGCATGGGAGCCGTCGATGCGGGCAATCTCCTCCACGGCAATGATGTACGAAAGAATGTCCAGCCCCTGCCCGCCGTATTTCTCGGGCAGGTACATGCCAAACAAGCCCAGTTCGCCCATTTGCCTTGTTAATTCGTACGAGAACTCTTCGTTTTCATCCAGTTCTTTGGCACGGGGTTTTATCTCCCTTTCAGCAAAGTCACGTACGGTCTCGCGTATCAGGTTTTGTTCTTCGGTTAAATCAAAATTCATTTTTGATGTGGTTATTTTTGTTGAACATCTTGTCTGTATAATATTGCGTTACTTTTCGCTCAGCAAATGTAACAATTGTAAATCGGTTCCAACCATTTCTCCTTCTTTTACATTGACTTTTTCTACCACAGCGTCGCTAACAGCTACGATGTTGTTTTCCATTTTCATGGCTTCGACCACCATCAGGACGGTTCCGCGTTTAACTTTGTCGCCGGCTTTCACATTCACTTTGATGACTTTACCCGGCATGGGCGCGTGCAGGTTGTTGTCGTTGCTTCCTGTACCGGAAGCTCCTTGCTGGGAAACGTTGCTGAGTAAATCTTTCCTGATTATTTTTCTGGTAGCGCCCTTAACCGAGACCCAGGCCACCCCCTTTTGATCCTGAGAAATAACGGCCCGGAAGAAACGTTCACCGGCACGAAAATGGATGTGGTTTTCTTTAATGTTTTTCAGGCAGAGTGACCAGGAGTTGCCGTCAAGAAGAATTTTGTACTGCTCACCGGAGTGTTCGGCAATGACCAGTTCTTTTTCTTCATCCTGCATCTCAAAAGGAATGGTCATTTTACTGCGCCAGAAACCGATGCTTTCCCAAATGTTTCTGGCCCCCCTGAAACGGGCAGCGTTAAGGCTGTAAAGAGAAAAAGCCAGCAGGAAAATGTCCGGGTCTGTCTTAGGTTTCTGCATCTTTTCCAGGATCTCCGCCGTGTGGGTATCGCAAAAAGCTGTGGAAAATTTGTTTTCGGCAAAAGCCGGATGGCGCAACACTTCCAGCAGGTAAGGGATGTTGGTTTGGATGCCGTGGATGGTGTAATCTTTCAAGGTGGCGATGCTTTTTTCGATGGCTGTGGGCCGGTCGCTACCCCAAACGATCAGTTTGCTGATCATGGGATCAAAAAAGCTCAGGACAGTGGAAGCCTTTTCCAACCCCGCATCAACGCGGATATTTTCATCTTCGGGAGCCCTGTAAAAACTCATTTCGCCCGGTGAAGGCATGAAGTTATTGGCCGGGTCTTCGGCGTATATCCTGCACTCGATGGCATGGCCGTTTTGCGACAGGTCTTTTTGACTGAAGCGCAGCGGATTGCCTGCCGCCACACGGATTTGCTCTTCCACCAGGTCGATGCCCGTGACCATTTCGGTAACCGGGTGTTCCACCTGGATGCGGGTGTTCATTTCCAGAAAATAAAAATCAAGGTTCTTGTCCACCAGAAATTCCACCGTGCCTGCGCTGTTGTAGTCCACGGCTTTGGCGATGGCTACGGCGGCTTCCCCCATTTTTTGCCGTACTTGGGGGGTAAGTGTAACCGACGGTGATTCTTCGATGATTTTCTGGTAACGCCGCTGAATGGAACATTCCCTTTCGAACAGGTGAACCACTTTGCCGTGCTTGTCACCGATCACCTGAAACTCGATGTGGCGGGGTTCTTCCACATACTTTTCTATAAAGATGGTTCCGTCGCCGAAGTAGTTTTTGGCTTCGCGGGAAGTGGTTTCCAGCACGTTTGCCAGTTCTTCTTTTTCATGTACGATGCGCATCCCTTTTCCGCCCCCCCCGGCAGCAGCTTTCACCAGGATGGGGAAGGGGATGGTGTGGGCGTTTTGCAACAATTCCGCCGGACTGCCTGTCACGGCATCGGTCATGGGGATGCGCAGCTTTTTCACGAATTCGCGCGATTCGATTTTGTTCCCCATCAGACGGATTGCTTTGGTGTGCGGCCCGATTAAAGTGATGCCCGCTTTTTCGCAGGCTTCGATGAACAGCGGGTTTTCCGAAAGAAATCCGTAGCCGGGATGGATGGCATCGCAGCCGGCCTTTTGTGCTACGGAAATGATTTTTTCGATGTTCAGGTAGGTCTCGCTCAATTCCTGCTCACCCAGGCAGAAAGCTTCGTCGGCTTTTTTCACGTGCAGGGCATCGCGGTCGATTTCCGAAAAAACAGCAACGGTTTGGATGCCGAGTTTTTTGGCCGAGCGGATGACCCTGACGGCAATCTCGCCACGGTTGGCGATGAGTATTTTTTGGAAGGTTTTATTCATTGTTTTCATTCACATTTTCAGTTGATGGTTCTTTTTTCCCGGTAATCCGTTGTATTTCCTTGTCAAAGTCGGAAATGTAGTTTTTATCCTGAACGATCCGGTACTTTTCGTATTCACGGTCGGCTTTTAGTTTGGCTTCCAGTGCAGAGACTTTTCCTTTGTCTTTCAGGGTTTTTGTAGCCAAGATACGGAACTGTGTGGCCTGGTAGGAATTTACCTGGTAACCAACGGAAATAATTACATCAAGATTATAATATTTCACAGGCTTGTCCGAGAGAGGAATGTGCATTTTTTGCACATTGCTTTTTTCATCCAATTCACCGCTGTCAAATATGTTCTTCAGATGTTTTGTGATGACACTGCGCTCTTTGCCGAAAAGCCGGCCGATGGCTTTTTGGGTAAGCCAGAGGGTTTCGTCCTGTAAAAACACTTCTACCCGGACTTCCCCGTGCTTACCTGTGTAAAGCAGGAAGTTGGTTTTGTTGTATGTGGAGTTGTTTTTGGTCATTTTTTTTGGTTGAGTTATTTTTTCCCCTTTGGACCTGCCCACTTTGCTTTTCGTTTCTCCAGAAATGCCGCCATGCCCTCCTGGCCTTCCTGCGAAGCACGCAACTTTGCAATCAGCCGGGTGGTGTAGTCGATGGTTTCGTCCATGTCTTTTGTTTCGTTTACTGTTTTTCCGATGAGTGCCTTGGTGGCTTTGATGGCTTCGGGGCCGTTGCTGAGGATTTGCCCGGTCAGCCGCTCAACCGCTTCCTCCAGCAAATCAGCTTCAACGGCATGGTTGATCAGGTGCCACTTTTCGGCTTCCGGAGCCTTGAACCGTTTACCGGTCATCATCAGTTCTTTGGCGCCGTATTCCCCGATGCGCCTGATGACAAAGGGCCCGATGGTCGCCGGGGCAATGCCCAGCTTCACCTCACTGAAGGCAAAAGTTGTGTTCTTTTCGGCGATGACGATATCGCAGGCCGCCAGCAGGCCGTTGGCGCCGCCGTAAGCCGCCCCGTGAACCACTGCCAGGGTAGGGACAGGGCATTCGTAAATGGTGCGAAAAAGGCTTGCCAGCTTTTTGCTGTCTTCCAGGTTTTCTTCAAAACCAAAGCCCGCAATGCTTTTCATGTAGTTGAGGTCGGCGCCGGCGCAAAACGACTTGCCGTTGCCGCGAAGCACGATCAGCCGTACGTTCTCGTCCCGGGAGAGTTCTTTGAAGGCTGCCGTCAGCTCCGCGATCATCACGTCGTTCATGGCGTTGTGCACATCGGGCCGGTTGAGCCGGATTGTGGCAGTCACACTTTTGTCGATTAAGATTGTTGTTCGGTTGCTTTTCATCCTTACAAATTTACAGCCATAATCACGTGGTCATCGTCCACAAATGCTTTGGAGACAATAAAAAAATAATCCGGTTCAAGCGCAGTTGACATTTGAGCCGGTTTCGAGATGTCTTGCCGGTTTATGCGCACGAAATATTTTCTTTGGGTATAAAACATTTGTAAATTAACTACCATAATTAATACAAATCTGTCAAGTGGTAGTTTACAAGTTTATATGAAATGTGTAAAGTACTGCTTTACACATTTTACATTTTTACATCCTGAACACCCCGTATTTCTGCTCCGGAAACTTCTTGTTCAGCGAAGCGGCAATGCCCATGGCCAGCACCTTGCGGGTGTCGGCAGGGTCGATGATGCCGTCGTCCCAAAGCCTGGAAGTGCTGTAGTAGGCCGACCCTTCGCGTTCGTACTTGTCCAGCAGGTGCTTGCGCAGGGCTTCGATTTCCCCTTCCGGGGGCTCTTTGCCTCTGGCGCGGTACTGGTCTTCTTTTACGGTTGTCAGCACGATGGCTGCCTGCTCGCCGCCCATGACCGAGATTTTGGCAGCTGGCCACATGAACAGCAGGTTGGGGTCGTAAGCCCTTCCGGCCATGCCGTAGTTGCCTGCCCCGAACGACCCGCCAAAAATAATCGTGAATTTGGGCACGTTGGCATTGGAAACGGCATGCACCATTTTGGCACCGTCTTTGGCAATGCCTCCGCGCTCGAACTCCTTGCCCACCATGAATCCCGTGACGTTCTGCAGGAAGATCAGCGGGATTTTTCGTGAAGTGCACAGCTCAATGAAATGGGTGGCCTTCAAAGCCGATTCGGAAAACAAAACACCGTAGTTGGCGATGATGCCCACCGGAAACCCCATGATGTAGGCGAAGCCCGTAACTACCGTAGTGGCATACCTTGCCTTGAATTCCTGGAAACGGCTGCCGTCAACCATGCGCATGATGATTTCGCGGGGATCGACGATTTTTCGCAGGTCTACCGGGGCGATGCCATGCAGTTCGCGGGGATCGTACAGGGGCTCTTCGGGCGGCAGCACATCCAGTTGCTGCTTTTCCTTGAATTCAAGGTTCTCGAAAATATTCCGGCAAATCTGAATGGCGTGGGTATCGTTTTCAGCCAGATGGTCGGCCACACCCGAGATGGAGGTATGCACTTCGGCACCGCCCAGTTCTTCGGCTGTGACCACCTCCCCGGTTGCTGCTTTCACCAGTGGCGGGCCTCCCAGGAAAATGGTTCCCTGGTTTTTCACGATAATGGCTTCATCACTCATGGCCGGCACGTAAGCACCGCCTGCGGTACACGAACCCATCACGATTGAAATCTGCGGGATGCCCTCGGCCGACATCTTTGCCTGGTTGTAAAACAGGCGTCCGAAGTGGTCGCGATCCGGAAAAACCGTGTCCTGTTCCGACAGGAAAGCCCCTCCCGAGTCCACCAGGTAAACGCAGGGCAGGTGGTTCTTCATGGCTATTTCCTGGGCACGCAGGTGCTTTTTTACCGTGTATTGCATGTAACTGCCACCCTTGACCGTTGCGTCGTTGGCGATGATCATTGTTTCGCGGCCGTGAATCACGCCGATCCCGGTGACGATACCCGCCGAGGGGAAGCTGTCGTTGTACTGGCCGTAAACAGCCAGGGCCGACAGCTCCAGGAAAGGAGTGTTGGGATCAATCAGCAGGTTGATGCGTTCGCGGGCGAGCAGTTTGCCTCTTTCTTTGTGAAGTTTTACAGCCCGCTCCGAACCACCACGGGTACTTTTTTCCAGTCGCTCCCTGAACTGCTCAAGCAGTTTTTCATATTCCTTTTTGTTGCTCTTGAACTCTTCGGACGAAGTGTCAACTTTGGTTTTTAAGGTAAACAATGGATTTTATTTTAAAATTCGTAAAGCGCCGTTTCAACTACCGCTGAGGTAATCCGGCATGAATATGCAATGATAACAAAAATTAGTCAGTGAGCAAGTTGATTTTTTCACAAATTCTCCGCATTTTGCTGTTTAAAAAGCATCGTTGTCAGCAACTTTTTAAATAATTGTTCCGGATGTTGCCCATTTGGGTTTTTTGTCTAAATTAGCCTCTCCATTTTTGTCTTACCCGCTTCAAAACGATTGAATAAATGCAGATGATTTACCCGAAAAAAGTTGTGATTGGTGACATCACCGTCCGTGATGGTTTTCAGCACGAAGAGATATTTGTGCCCACTGCTGCCAAGTTATGGGTGGCCGAAGAGTTGATACTTGTAGGCTTTAAACACATTGAAGTTACCAATTTTGGTAATCCCAAAGGCATGCCCCAGTTCAGTGATGCCGATGATTTGATGAAAGGCATCAGGAACAGCAAGCGGGTAAAAGATAAATTGAACGATATAAGCATCACGGCAGTAACCATCCGCGAGCGTGCCATCGAGCGTGCCATACAGGCGAAAAAAGACGGTTACGGTCCCGACCGCATTTTGCTGATGGTTTCAACCAGCGAGTCGCACCACAAAAAAAACTCCGGGCTCACTTTGGCTGAGTACTGGAAAATGGCCGAGGAATGGATTCCCAAAGCCCACGATGCAGGCATCAAGGTCAACGGCACGGTTTCCACTATCTGGGGATGCCCCATCGAAGGGCCAACCAAAATGGAAGATGCCATTGACTTCACGCAGCGCTGGCTGGACATCGGTGCCAACGACGTGGAGCACGCCGACCACGACGGCTCGGCTTCACCGGACAGGGTTTACCGTTACTTTTCCATGTTGCTGGACAAAATCGACAACCCGCACAAACACATCGTCCACCTCCACACCACCCGTGGCTGGGGACTGGCCAATGTACTGGCCGCGCTGCAGGCAGGAATGACCAATTACGAATCCACCCTGGGCGGCATCGGCGGACAACCGGCCAATTTTGTCAGCGGTGTTCCTGTTTCGGGTACCGGAGCATACTATTACAAAGACGCCAGTGAGGTAGGCTTGGTCTCCACCGAAGACATGGTAGTGATGATGGACGAAATGGGCATCGAAACCAATCTGGACATCGACCGCATCCTCGAAACCGGTCGCATGGTAGAACGCATCCTGGGCCGGCGCCTGCGCTCCGAAACCATCAACCAGGGACGCATTCCCAAAGAGCTTTCGGGGAGAAACTGGTGAGTTGTTACCCGAATTAAAAACGGAAGCGATTATTTGTTTCAGGCCAAACGATTGTTTGAGCAAGGACAGTTCAAATACGACTACCTTTCGGATGACCAAAAAGAAGTGCTGCGAAATGCAATCAAATCCATGACCTTCACTAACTGAGTTTTATATTACCTAAAACAGAAATCATGCAAACCATTTTAGGATCGGGGGGTGTCATTGGTACAGAACTGGCAAAGGCCCTGACAACTTACACCGCGAAAATCAGGCTGGTAAGCCGCCATCCCCAAAAAGTCAACCCGGGCGATGAACTTGTAAAAGCCGACCTGCTTCATGCCGACGAAGTGCGGAAAGCCGTCAGCGGATCGCAAGTTGCCTACCTCACCGTCGGACTCCCGTACAACCGTAGGGTTTGGCAGGAAAACTGGCCGAAAATCATGGCCAATGTCATTACTGCCTGCAAGGAAAACAACTGTAAACTGGTTTTCTTCGACAATATCTACATGTACGACCCGGACCATTTGAACGGCATGACGGAAGAAACACCGGTGAACCCGCCCGGCAAAAAAGGAAGGGTGAGAACAGCCGTCGCCCAAATGCTGCTGGATGAAATCAGGGAAGGAAGACTCACGGCTTTGATCGCCCGGTCGGCTGACTTTTACGGACCAAAAATCCAAAACAACAGCATGCTTACCGAGACGGTTTTCAAACTTTTGAGCCAGGGAAAAAAAGCCAATTGGATTGGCAGGGCCGACCGTAAACATTCGTTTACTTACACCCCCGATGCCGGCAAAGCTACCGCCCTGCTAGGGAATACCGAAGATGCTTACAACCAGGATTGGCACCTGCCCACGGCTGCCGACCCGCCGACTGGCAAAGAGTGGATTGAGACCATTGCCGCCGAAATGGGTGTGAAACCCGGCTACGTAGTGGCGCCCAAACCGGTGGTGAGGATCATCGGGCTGTTTGTGCCCGTCATGCGCGAGACAGTCGAGATGGTGTACCAGTACGACCGCGATTACGTTTTCAATAGCGATAAATTTGAACAGCGTTTCCACTTCAAACCCACCCCTTACCCGGAAGGCATCCGAGAAATTGTAAAATTGGATTACCAAAAATAAGTTTGCGTTTCCTTCGTTTTAGGAACAGGCTGACAGCCTGAGAAAACAATATTTTTATCCATTCAATTTAAAAACACCGGATGTCCTTATCACCCGCTATTAAAATTATCGAAACCCCGCGCGACGGCTGGCAGGGACTCAGGACTTTCATCCCGACGGAGAAAAAAGTAGCCTACATCAACAAACTGCTGAAAATCGGTTTCCACACGGTGGAGGTGGGCAGTTTTGTCTCTCCCGGGGCAATCCCCCAAATGACTGACACGGCAGTAGTGCTGGAACAAATCGACCTGAAGGACAAAAAATCCGAAATTGCCGT
>JAJRWG010000014.1 GCA_024276895.1 Bacteroidota bacterium | reverse complement strand
CTGGTTTTTCAGTCTTTGCAGCAGCGACAGGCAGGCCTTTTGCAGGGCTTTGCCGTTGAGGTCGGCGCCGGAGCTGGCTGCCGTTGGCGAGGTATTGGCCACGCGGGTGGTGTTGGTGGTTTCCAGTTTCACCCTGCCGGGGTTCACCGAAAAGACCCCTGCCGCTACCTGCAACAATTTGGTGTTCACACCCTGTCCCATTTCCACGGCACCCGTGCTCACACCGATGCTGCCGTCCTGGTAAATGTGTACCAGCGCGCGGGCCTGGTTCATGGGTGTTTTGGTGAACGAAATGCCGAAACAAACCGGCATCAGTGCCAGACCTTTTTTCAGTAAAAAATTATTTTTGTTGAAGGCATCAATGCCGGCAGACAGTTTTTCCACATCAAATGCCGTAAGTGTCTGTTGCCAGGTAGCGACGGCGTGATCTTCGCCTGACCGTTGTCCGTACGGAAAAGACTGACCTTTTCTGATCAGATTTTTTTCCTGGATATTTCGGGCGGGGATACCAAGCCGTGCTGCAGCCAGCGCGATGGCCGATTCCATGACGAACATGGCCTGGGGTGCGCCGAATCCGCGGAAAGCCGTAAAAGGCGCCACATTGGTTTTGCAACTGTAAGCCGCTGCCCGTACGTTGGGGATGTAGTAGCTGCCGGTTACGTGAAACAGGGTGCGTTCCAGGATGGCCGGCGACAAGTCTGCGGCGGCACCGCCGTTTTGGTAGTAATCCGCCTCGAAAACCAGAATTTTGAGGTCTTCCGACAAGCCGATCTTAAAATCGCTGGAGTAAGGATGCCGCTTGCCCGTCATTTGCATGTCGTCCATGCGGTGGAGGCTGAGTTTAACAGGCTTTTTCAGGGTATGGGCTGCCAGCGCTGCCATGCAGGCCCATGCGGTGGCCTGGTCTTCTTTTCCTCCGAAGCCGCCGCCCAGCCGCCGGACGTCCACCTCGATGCGATGCATGGACAGCCCCAAAACTCTGGCAGTGCTTTTTTGCACCTGCGTCGGGCCCTGGGTGGAGGAATATATTTTCAGGTTGCCGTTTTCCACGGGCAGGGCGTAAGCTCCCTGGGTTTCGATGTAAAGATGTTCCTGTGCGCCGCTGTCGGCACGGCCTTCAAAAACATAGGCACAATCTTCCCGGGCTTTTGCCGTGTCGCCGCTGCGGAAAGTGCGGGACGGAAAAAGAAGTTGCCCGTCTTTGGCAGCCTGCCGGGGGTCAAGCACGGGCGGGAATTCATCCACATCCATTTTGATGAGCTTCCTTGCCCTGCGGGTGATGTACATGCTTTCAGCCACAATGCAACCGACAGGCTGGCCGATAAAATCCACTTCTTCCCAAGCAAACAAAGGCTCGTCGGGGAGGATGCCACCGATCTGGTTTTCGCCGGGAATGTCGGCTGCCGTAAAAATATGTACTACTCCTTTTAAAGCTGTGGCCGCATCCAGGTCCAGCCGTTTGATCTTTCCAAGGGCAACGGGCGAGCCGAATGGCAAAGCGTAAAGCGTTCCCTTTCGCTCGGGGATGTCGTCCAGGTAAACCGATTTGCCGGTCACATGCCCGATGGAGTCGATGTTTTTCATGAGCCAATTAATTTCATTTTCACCGGCCTTCGATGATTTTCTTTTTTAATTCAATTGTTTCGGCTAAGTCGAAAATGTCAGAACACCAATCTATCAAAAATTTGTCTAACCAATCAATCACCTGAATAATTTCATCACGATAATTCATTAAAACAGTTAGATCCCAGGTAATTGCTTCGTGATGAAAAATTCTGTTTCGCAATTTCCTTATTCCATTCAATTTGGAACTTATTGTTTTCCTTTTTCTTATTTTCTTTGGGCAGTTAGGGAATGACAACCGAAGGTTCTTCCATAACGATCTTTCAAACCTACTGTCAAACAGCGAGGTCCAGAACCCGAATGACAACTCTGAAATAATTCTCCCTTGCGTGATTTGTTTGTTTCCCTTTTTAATTGCCTTTTTCGCATCTGAAATTTTTTCAAGTTGGAATCTTGTTACTATTCTCACAAAATCCGGATCGTGATACAACTCTTGAAAAGCAAACTTGCGAACAAGCTGGTTGTTAACACTGTTTCTTAAACCGATCTCTAAAATTGAAAGTAATGGATAGAAGGCCTTTGAAATGTCTATATTCGCTTTGTAATGTTGCACGGCCAAGTTGAAGTTGTTATTGTGTCTTTTTAAATATGGACCCAGCCTCTCGACCGAAATAATATTTTCTATTGATTTTATATCCATTTTTATTACCTTTGCACCGGTGTCCCGGATATTCCTCTCCCAGATGTTATGCTGGTGATGAATCCGGGTTCTTTGTTTTTACTATCCGAAAAACATATTTATTCTTTTCATCTTCTTACGCAAAGTTTGTACCGGTTATCGGTGTTAACACCTTTTTCAGGTTTACGAATTCCGGTTGGCACTTCCAAAAATGCGCATAAAAAAGCTGCCTGAGCAACAGTCGTTTGTAGCTTTCGCTGCCGCGGATGTCGGAGATGGGTGAAATCTCGTCCTGCATCACCGCATTGGCCTGCACAAGTGTTTCCTCCGTCAACTCTCTTCCTTCCAGAAAAGCAGCGGTTAGTGAAAGAAACAGGGGAACAGGGGCCACACCTCCTGCCGACAGTCCGATCCTGAAAAGCCGGCCATCCTCCAGGCTGAAACGAATGGCCGTGTTCACACTGGCAATGTCCAGGTGTGCCCGCTTGCTGACTTTCTCAAAATTGAAGAAATCTTTTTCTCCGGGCAGCCGGAAACGCAGTCTTTCGATACGTTCACCTTCTCTCAGGTCAAGTTCTTTGTAGGCTTTGAAAAAGTCCTTCAGGGGAATTTCCCTTTTTGCACTGCTGCGGTTGCCGAGCATCAGTTGCGCATCCAGCGCCAGGAAAAAAATGCTCAAATCGCCGATGGGAGATGCATTGGCCAGGTTGCCGCCCAGCGTACCCATGTTGCGGACGGGTGTGGAAGAAATCAGTTTGAAAAAATTTTCAAGGCCGGGGAAGTGCTTTCGCAACACCGGTGAACCGGCAATTTCCGAAGCTGTGACAGCGGCACCAAGGATGCACTGGCCGTTTTCAATGCGGATGCCTTTGAGGTCTCCGGCATCAAAGAGAAAGGACAATTCCGCGGCCGCAAATTCGTCGGCTTTTTGCACCAGCAGGTCCGTCCCGCCAGCCACTAACACCGTTCCTTAGGCTGTTTCGCGTTGCGGTTGCTGAATCCCTGCCAGCCGGCCGGCGATTCCTGAAAAATATTCCGGCAGCTGTTTGTTTTTTACCAGTTGTTCGAGGCGGTTCGTGTGTTTACCGGTTTCCATGGCTGCTGCCAGCGCCCGTGCCGCCCGTTCAACGGACTTGTAACCCGTGCACCGGCAAATATTTCCGTCCAGTGCGGCGATGGCTTTTTCGGGATTGGCGGCTTCCTCTGTCAAGCTGTGGGAAGTGAGCGAAACCACAAATCCGGGGGTGCAGAAGCCGCACTGTGTGCCGCCGTGCTCGACGATGGCCTGCTGAGCAGGAGAAAGGTGTTCCATGTTCAGCCCCTCGACGGTGACAATATGTTTACCATGAACGTTTCCCAACGGTGTAAGGCAGGAAACAAGTGTTCTGTATTTCAGCTTGCCGTCTTCCTGTGAACCTTCCATCACCATGCAGGCACCGCAATCGCCCTCGCGGCAGCCAATTTTGGTTCCGTTCAGCCCGGCTTTGTAACGAATAAAATCGAGCAAAGACGAACCGGGAGGTTCGCCGGTGCGAATAAAGGTATCGTTGAGGATGAATTCTACCACAAATCAAAAATAGGAAAAAAGGGGTAACGGTCGTCGTCAGACCGATGAAAAAGTCGTCAGACCACTGAAGGAGAATTATTCTGCCCTGTAAATACAATCAATAACGGTCAGACGACGGGAAAATGTTTCGAACTCCGTACTTCCAGCTCCGTGCTTCCGGCTCCGTACTTCCATCTTCAACCTTTTCCGGTCCTGTACCTCCCAATCTTTAGCCCGTCCCGTTTTTTCAATCACAAACTGCCAATTTACTACATGGTAAACATTGTTTTACAGTCTGTTAATCAGCTGCTGTTTTTAATCAAATCAAAATTATTTAATCTTAAAATATTATTCTATTTTTGCACCCTCAAAATCCGAAGTTAAATCATTAATTTTTAAGATAAAATGCAGAACAGAGGAGCCATTAAGTTTTTTGCCATTGCATTTGCTTTGATTTGCCTGTACCAGCTCAGTTTCACCTTTGTTACCTCAAGGGTTGAAAGCAAAGCCAAAGCGTACGCGGTGAGCGAGTCGGCACAGCAACTGGCAGGCAAACTTGCAGGGAGAGATGAAGTGTTACGGAATTATCTTTTCGATTCAATCTCCAAAGCCAGGGAAAACTACTACCTCGACAGTGTAGCCAACCTGGTAGCATACGATATTCTTGTTGCCCAGTACACTTACAAAGAAGCGAAAGAGCGTGAGATCAACCTGGGACTTGACCTGAAAGGGGGAATGAACGTGGTGTTGGAAGTGTCGGTCGGGGATATCATCAAGGCCCTTTCCGGAAACAGCCAGGACCCGGTCTTTAAGGAAGCATTGAAACGTGCCTACCAAAAGCAAAAAACCAGCAACAAAGATTTTGTTACCCTGTTCGGCGAAGCTTTTAACGAAGTAGACCCCAATGCAAGGCTGGCCTCCATCTTTCTGTACGAATTTAAGGAAAAAGGCATTACTACCAATTCGACCAACGAAGAAGTGCTGGCAGTGATCCGTAAGGAAGCCGAAGGTGCCATCGACCGTTCGTTCCAGATCCTCAGAACAAGGATCGACCGTTTTGGTGTAGCCCAGCCCAACATCCAGAAACTGGCGGCAACGGGTCGTATCCTGATTGAACTGCCGGGTATCAAAGACCCCGAGCGTGTGCGGAAACTTCTGCAGGGAACGGCCAAACTGGAGTTTTGGGAAACTTACGATTTCACGGATGTTTACCAGTATTTCGACCAGGCCAACACCATGTTGCGCGAGTTGGAAGAAGCCAAAGCCATTACCGAAACCGGCGAAATTGTATAGAGTGAAAGTCCTGCCGGTGAAGCAGGAGAGGAAAGCAAACCGGCCGAAACGGCATCGGAAAAAACTCCCGAAGGGGAAGCTGGCAGTAAACTTGCCGATAAGCTGGAAAGCGACACAAGCAAAAGTAAGTTGGTTGACCAGATCGAAAGCGACACCACTGCGCAGGACGAGAACCTCAACTTTGCCGATTATGCCAAAAAGAACCCCCTTTACGCATACCTGCTGCTTTCGTACGACCGCGACCAATCCGGCATGCCTTACCCCGTGAAAACGGCACGTATGGGAGTCGCCGCCATCAAAGACACGGCACGCGTGAACAGGATGCTGCGGTTGACAAAAGACGTTTTCCCACGCGACATGAAACTGGTGTGGACGGTTAAGCCCGATCCCCGCAGTCCCGATGTTCTTGAACTGGTGGCACTGAAAGCCAGCAGCCGTGACGGAAAAGCTGCCCTGGGTGGCGATGTGATTGTGGATGCCCGTCAGGACTACGACCAGAACGGTCGCGTGAACGTTGACCTGCAAATGAACGCACAGGGGGCTAAGATTTGGAAAAGACTTACCGGTGAGAATATCGGTAACCAGATTGCCATTGTCCTGGACAACTACGTTTATTCATATCCCAACGTAAACGACGAAATTCCCAACGGCCGATCCACCATTTCGGGCGGTTCGATGGACCTTGAAGAAGCACAGGACCTTGCCAATATTTTGAAAGCAGGTAAATTGCCTGCTGCTGCCCGCATCGTGGAAGAAGCCGTGGTTGGCCCTTCGCTGGGTCGTGAGGCCGTCAGGTCGGGCATGAATTCTTTCATCCTTGCTTTCATTCTGGTACTGGCTTACATGATTGTTTATTACAACCGTGCCGGACTGGTGGCCAACCTGGCGCTGGTCACCAATATTTTCTTCCTCTTTGGTGTGCTGGCCTCGCTGGGCGCCGTGCTTACCCTGCCGGGTATGGCCGGTATCGTCCTTACCCTGGGAATGGCGGTGGATGCCAACGTGATTATTTTTGAAAGGATCAAAGAAGAAATCAGGGCCGGTAAAGGCTTCCGGCTTGCCATCACCGACGGTTTCAAAAATGCCTACTCAGCCATCGTTGACGGTAACGTAACAACACTGCTGACAGGTATTGTACTCTATGTTTTCGGCACAGGTCCCGTTCAGGGCTTTGCCACCACGCTGATCATCGGTATTTTGTCATCCCTCTTTACGGCCATCTTTATCTCCAGGCTCATCTTCACCTGGATGCTGAACAAAGACATTACCATCAATTTCTCGAACAAATTCACCGCCAATGTTCTTGCCACCACGAAGTTTGCTTTCATTGAGGTGCGCAAGAAGGCTTATTTCGTTTCTGCCTTTCTTATAGTTGTAAGTATTGGCTCACTGGCAACACACGGCCTGAACCTTGGTATCGACTTTACAGGTGGCCGTACTTATGTCATCCGTTTCGATAAGCAAGTGAACACGGAGGATATCCGGAAATCACTGGCCGCTCAGTTCGATAACCATGCACCCGAAGTAAAAACCTTCGGCCCCAACAGCCAGATCAAGGTAACCACAAAATACCTGATCGAGGACAACAGTGCGGCTGTTGATTCCATTATTCAGGTTAAGCTTTACAATGGGTTGTCATCTTATTACAAAGAACCCATCGAATACGTTGAGTTTTCGTCGGACACTGAAGGAGAAAACAAAATGCTGGGTATTTTGAGTTCGCAGAAAATCGGACCAACCATTGCCTACGATATCCGTACCAAGGCATTGTATGCTATTCTTTTTGCGCTCATTATCATTTTCATCTACATTGCCGCCCGTTTTAAAAAATGGCAGTACGGCGTGTCGGGTGTGCTTGCATTGTTCCACGACTCGCTGATCACGGTGGGGATGTTCTCGCTGTTCTACAGCGTGATGCCTTTTAGCATGGAGGTTGACCAGGCATTCATCGCGGCCATCCTGACCATTATCGGTTATTCCATCAACGACACGGTGATCATTTTCGACCGTATCCGCGAGAATACCGGCTTGTTTCCGAAGCACTCCCTCAAACGGAACATTAACGAAGGCTTGAACAGTACCCTGGCGCGTACCATCAACACATCGGGTACGACCCTCGTCGTGTTGCTCGTCATCTTTATCTTTGGTGGCGAGGTCATTCGCGGATTTGTTTTTGCCTTGCTCATCGGTATTTTGGTGGGAACCTACTCCTCGCTGTTTACCGCCAGCCCCATCGCTTACGACCTGCTGGGTGGCGACAAACAGGAAAAAGCCATGCTGGAGAAAGAAGAAAAAGCCAATCTCCGTAAGAAGAAGAAAAAATAACTGCTGATTTTACATTGCAGTAAAAAGGGTCCCGCAGCTTTTGTTGCGGGACTTTTTTTACCCGGGGATGATAAATCCGCCGAACTCCCTTTATTATCCTTCAGCGGCACAAATCCTGTGTCTCGTACTTGCCTGGTTTAAAAGACCTGGGACAGTAGAGGAATAAAGGAAAGAGTTTCTCTTGTTAAGGGTAAATATGTAAATCAGGATATACAAATCATTTAGAAATATGTATATTTGCATTTACGGTAGTATCCCAAAAAGTGTGTAATGCTCTTTTATTTTGAATTCAAAGTTAAACATTATTTTTCTTTTTTTTTTTTTTGAATGAATGGAAGCGAAGCGGAGGCGTAGCCGGAGCGAGCTTCCATTCATTCTTCCCATCGTAATTTTTTAGTTTCATAATTGATCTTTGGTATCTTTCTGTTATATGCGCTTCGTGTCATGGCT
>JAJRWG010000201.1 GCA_024276895.1 Bacteroidota bacterium | reverse complement strand
GAAAACTACCTTGATGTGACCATCCGTGCAGGCGAAAAAAAATACCATCACTAAACCGGCAGCAGACACCACCATGAAAAAACACAATATTTCATTTCTCATCCTCGAAAAAGACAAAAAGGTCAGAGAGCATCTGCTTGCGATTACTTCAAAGCTTATTTCCAACATTGAGGTTGCCGAAAACAACAAACTTGCCCTCAGGCTTTACTTGAAGAAACGACCCGACATGGTTTTGGCGGACTTTGAGATGGAGTCTGACAACGGCGATACCTTCATTCAGCAAATTCGCAAACACGATAAAAAAACACGCATCATCGTCATGTCGGCCAAAGCTGACCCTGAGCTATTCATGCAGGCCATTCAATACGGTGTCAAAGGGTTTCTGCTGAAACCCATTGATCAGGTGCAACTCACCCACCTCCTTGTTGAACAGCTCAATGACATTAAGCTGGAGCGGGACTTTGAAAAAGAAGAACTGAAACGTCTGGAGGCAGAAAGTGAAAGAGACAAGAGTGAGCAAATCCTGAAAACACTGAGTCAGGCAACTGCTCTTTTTTTCCGCTATGGCGTTTCGCCCTCCAACATCAACAAAATCTTGCACCTCATCGGTAAAGCAACCCATTCAAACAGGGTTAATATTTTCAGGAACTTTGAGGAAGACGGCAAGAAGTTCACCGGGATTGCTTATTCCTGGGTTTCAGGAAAGGAGTACGATCAGTCGGATAAGCTTTATCTTCGAAAAATACCCTATCTGGCCAACTCGTTTTTGGGGTGGAGTGATGCGATGATCAAAGGCCGCCCCATCAAGGGACTGGTAGGTGACTTTTCGGATTACGCCCGTAAGATACTGGTTGACAATGGGGTGAAGTCGTTTCTTTCCATCCCGATCATGGTTGACAACAACTGGTGGGGTTTCATCAGCCTGGATGATTGCGAAGAGGAAAAAGTGTGGTCAGCGGCCGAACTCAGGGCCATGGAAACAGTAGCCTTTAACCTGGGTGCTGCCATTTACAGATTCAGGGTCGAACAGGAAATGATCCGTCTTACCGAGAGCCTGGAAAACAGGGTAAGGGAAAGAACCGTCGAACTCGAAAAAGAGATTGTTGACCGGATGCTGGCCGAGGAATTGTTGAAAGACAGCGAAGAAAAGTACCGGATGATCTACGAAAATGCTTCCGATGGCATCCTGTTGATCCAAAATAAACGAATTGTACTGACCAACCCTTCTATGGTTGAGATGATGGAACGCATGCCCCGCCTTCTGATTGGAAAAGAGTTCTGCGATTTTGTGGTTCCGCATCAGAAGGAAGATGTGATAAAATACTTCACAGCTTCGAAAGGACGTTCCGGGAACAACATGAATGTGGAAATCCGCATTCCCGGAAAGGCAAACAAGTGGCTTGAACTGAAAACCACAACCATCAATTGGGACGACAAACCGGCTTTCCTTGTTTTTAGTACCGATATTACCCTGCGCATAAAGGCTGAGCAGGAACTCAACCAACTGAACAAAAGCCTGGAAGAAAGAATAGAAAAAGAAATCCGGCACGTCAAAGAGCAGCAGGAGTTGCTGGTTCAGAAGTCCAAGCTGGAATCGCTGGGTGAACTCTCGGCAGGACTGGCTCACGAAATAAACCAGCCTCTGCTGGGTCTTTCCATGGGACTCGACAATATCTTGCTTGCAACACAAAGCGACAACTTCTCCCCTGCCTACGTAAAAAGCAAGCTGGATATTCTTTTTAAAGACATCGAGAGAATTAAAAAGATCATTGAGCATGTCCGGACATTTTCAAGGGTGCAACAGCATTCGGTTCTCGAAAAAATAGAGATCAACAGTCACATCCGCGATGTGCTGGTGTTAACCAACAAAATGTTGCAATGCGACCAGGTGGACTTTAAAGTACAGCTGGCGACACATGAAATTTATGTGATGGGAAATCCCTTCAAGCTCGAGCAGGTCATCATCAACCTGCTGTCAAACGCCAAACAAGCCGTCGACGAAAAGCTGAAGTTTGAAAAAAATGCTTCTGAGAAGAAAAAAATATCCCTCGAAATAAATCGTAAAAATGCATTCGTTTTCATCACCGTTACCGATAACGGTGTGGGCATCCCCAAATCAAACATTTCAAAAATATTCGACCCCTTTTATACGACCAAAAATGAAGAAATGGGAACAGGTTTGGGCTTGTCCATTTCGTACGGTATTATTAAGGAAATGGACGGCACTATCGAGGTGGAAAGTATCGAGCATAAATACACGACCATCACCATCAAACTTCCTGTTGCAACCAAATAACGATTATGAAAACCTTAAAAATCTTAGTGCTTGACGACGAACAGCGAATCATTGACGAAATCAGCGAATTTCTCATGAGCCTGCATTACAATGTGTTTACCGCTTTACGCCCGGGTGAAGCCTTCAGGATACTTGAAGAACAAGCCATTGACATTGTGATCCTCGATCTGAAGCTGCCGGAAATGAACGGGATTCAGGTATTGGAAAAAATTAAAGCGGAAAACGACAACAATCCTGAAGTCATCATCATTTCAGGACACGGGGACATGAATACAGTCATCGATGCCATGCGGAAAGGTGCCACCGATTATTTTGCCAAACCCTTCAGGCTTATTGACATCAACAATGCCATCATGCGGACGCGCCGTTTTGTGGAGTTGAACAAGGAACTTAAGTCAGCCAGGTCGGAGTTGAAGTTGTTGTCAAAAGTACTGTCACAACAAATAGGCAGTCAACTCATCGGCAATAGCGCAGCCATGGAAAAACTGGCCAATATGATGACCAGGGTAGCCATGACGGACAACACTTCGGTGCTGATACTGGGCGAAAGCGGAACATGAAAATAACTGGTTGCGCATGGCATTCACTACCTGAGTTCGCGCAAGGGAGAGACTTTTTATTCGGTCAACTGCTCGGCCATTCCCGAAACGCTCTTTGAAAGCGAATTTTTCGGGCACATCAAAGGTGCTTTTACAGGAGCCGATTCCGATAAAGAAGGCTGGTTCGAGATTGCCGACAAAGGCACCCTTTTTCTGGACGAGATCAGCGACATGCCGATGTCGCAGCAGGCCAAGCTGTTGCGCGTACTGGAAGACCGCAAGGTGAGCAAAGTGGGTTCGCGTCAAAGCAGGAAGGTGGACGTCAGGGTGATTGCCGCTTCCAACAAAGACCTGGCCAGGCTGGCATCAGAAAACAAGTTCCGCCTTGACCTGTTTCACCGGTTGAGTATTTTCGAGATTGAGATCCCGTCGCTGCGCGAAAGGAAAGAAGACATCCCCGCACTGGTTGACACTTTTATCAGTCAACTCAACAAGCAGCTGGGTACCAGCGTACGCAAAGCTGAACCGGAGGTGATGCGACAGCTTTCTGAATACCACTTTCCCGGAAATATCCGCGAATTAAGAAACATGGTGGAAAGAGCAATGATACTTTCCGAAGGCGACACCCTGCGCCCCGAGCATTTTAAATTCGGACAGCCTGCCTGCGAAGAAACAGCGGGAGCTGAATCGAAAGCTCCTGACAAGCCCGAAAGCTTCGACCTGGAAGAAAATATCAAAAACCTCATCCTCAAAGCGCTGGAAAAGTCCGGCAACAACAAGTCGAAAGCGGCACAAATGCTGAACATCACCTGGCAGGCGCTCGACCGAAGGTTGAAAAAATACGGTCTTGAATAAGCAAAGCCCACAAAAAAACCCGGCACCAAAAGCGCCGGGCTCTTTTTAACTGTATTCCGTATTTACTTCACAGCATCCACGATGGCTTTGAAAGCCTCGGGATTGTTCATGGCTAGGTCGGCAAGTACCTTCCTGCTGATTTCAATGTTTTTGGCGTGGAGCTTACCCATGAAAACCGAGTAAGACATCCCGTGGAGCCTGGCAGCGGCATTGATCCGCAGGATCCACAGCGCCCTGAAATTGCGTTTTTTCGTCCGTCTGTCACGGTAGGCGTACTGCTGGCCTTTTTCGTATGCATTTTTTGCAACCGTCCAAACGTTTTTCCGGCGACCAAATTGTCCTTTGGTCTCCTTCATGATCTTTTTTCTTCGTGCCTTTCGGGCAACTACATTAACTGATCGCGGCATTTTTTTTCATTTTTTTCACTATGGCGCTCCGTCTGCTGACGGAAACTTAAATGGCCATAACAAAAGTTAAACATTAATTTGAATTAACTGCGAAGCATTCTTCTGATGTTTTTTTCATCGGCTTTGTCGATAATCGTAAAGTAAGTAAGGTTACGTTTACGCTTTTTCGACTTCTTGGTCAAAATGTGACTCTTGTAAGCATGCTTCCTTTTAATTTTACCGGTTCCCGTGAAAGAGAATCTCTTTTTGGCGCCGGATTTTGTCTTCATTTTTGGCATTGCTTAAAAAATATTAAGATTTGTATTTATTAATTAAAGGATTTATTTCTTTGGTGTAATAATCATGATCATCCGTTTTCCCTCAAGCTTGGGCATGCGCTCAACCTTACCGTGTTCCTCCAGTTCCTGCGCAAATTTCAGCATGACGTACTCCCCTTTTTCTTTGTAAACAATTGAACGCCCCCGGAAGAACACCTCAACTTTAACTTTGGCTCCGTCCTGCAAAAATTTAGCCGCATGCTTGAGTTTAAAATTAAAGTCATGGTCATCAATATTGGGGCCCAGCCTGATTTCTTTAACAATCACCTTGGCTGCTTTAGCTTTCATTTCCTTCTGTTTCTTTTTCTGCTCGTAAAGAAACTTCCGGTAATCCATTATTTTACAGACGGGCGGACTGGCAGAGGGTGAAATTTCCACAAGGTCAAGCCCTAACTCTTCTGCCAGATCCAATGCTTCCCTTGTTTGAAAAATACTTTCGCCCTGCACGTGTTCGCCCACTACCCGAACTACCGGCGCAGTGATAAACTGATTGATCTTATGCGGGTCTTCCCTTTTTTCCAGGGTTTTCTTGGTCTCCTGCCTCTGAATTTTGCTATTGTTCTGTCCTCCTATTATTTTTGTTAATGAATTATTTTCACGAAGATCATTTGTTCGACCTCCTTATTTATTAAATCTGCACATTGTTCTATCTCAAAAGTTCCCAAATCGCCCTCGCGGTGTTTTCGTACCGACACCGTTCCGCCAAGCTGTTCCTTTTCGCCGACAATCAGCATGTAAGGGATTTTCATCATTTCCGCATCCCTGATCTTCCTGCCGGTCTTTTCACTCCTGTCATCAATCAGGCCGCGAAGTTCATACTTTTGAAGCAAATGTAAAACTTTTTCGGCGTATTCCTGATATTTTTCACTGATGGGCAGTACAATAAACTGGTCGGGGGTGAGCCACAAAGGGAAATTTCCGGCACAATGTTCAATCAAAACAGCCACGAAACGCTCCATCGAACCAAAGGGTGCGCGATGGATCATCACCGGACGGTGCTTTTCGTTGTCGGCGCCGATGTAAGTCAGGTCAAAGCGTTCGGGGAGGTTGTAGTCAACCTGTATGGTGCCCAGTTGCCATTTACGTCCCAGTGCATCTTTCACAATAAAATCCATTTTGGGACCATAAAAGGCGGCTTCCCCGTATTCAATTACGACATTCAGTCCCCGTTCTTCGGCAACCTCGAGGATGGCCTGTTCGGCTTTTTCCCAGTTTTCGTCACTGCCGATGTATTTTTCGCGGTTTACCTTGTCGCGCAGCGAAATCTGGATGATAACATCCTGAAAATCCAGCGCTTTGAAAATCTGGTTGATGATGTCGATGACGCCGTTGAATTCGGATTTGATCTGGTCGGGTGCGCAAAAAATATGGGCATCGTCCTGGGTGAAACCGCGTACGCGGGTCAGTCCGTGCAATTCGCCGCTTTGCTCGTAGCGGTAAACCGTACCGAATTCCGCATAGCGGATGGGCAGTTCTTTGTAAGAATGTGGCTTCGACTTAAAGATCTCGCAGTGGTGCGGGCAGTTCATGGGTTTCAAAAAGAACTCCTCCCCTTCCACCGGTGTTTTAATGGGCCGGAAAGATTCCTCTCCGTATTTTTGGTAGTGCCCCGAAGTTTTGTACAATTCCACATTGCCAATGTGGGGGGTAATGACGGGCTCGTAGCCGGCTTCTTTCTGAACTTTTTTCAGGTATTGTTCCAGGCGTTCGCGCAATTGGGCACCTTTGGGCAACCACAGCGGCAAACCCAAACCTACTTTTTGCGAGAAGGTAAACAGTTCCAGTTCTTTGCCCAGTTTGCGGTGGTCGCGTTTTTTGGCTTCCTCCAGCAAAAGCAGGTATTCGTCCAGTTCTTTCTTTTTCGGGAAAGTGATGCCGTAAATCCGTGTCAGTTGTTTCCGGTTTTCATCCCCGCGCCAGTAGGCACCGGCAATTTTTAAAAGCTTAACGGCCTTGATGGGCGAGGTATTCGGAATATGAGGTCCCCGGCACAAATCGGTAAAATGACCGCTTTCGTAAAAAGTGATCTCGCCGTCATCCAGATCGCTGATCAATTCCAGCTTGTATTCGTCACCCTTTTCGGTAAAGTAGGCAACGGCATCGCTTTTCGAAACATCTTTCCGGGCG
>JAJRWG010000200.1 GCA_024276895.1 Bacteroidota bacterium | reverse complement strand
TTTGTGTAACAGCTATTGCACAAAGAGCCACAAACCTGCCCGCCGCCTAGCTTTGGCAGGCGGGGAAGACTCAAAGTTTCACGAAGAAAAACAGATGTTATGATCGAAGATAAAATATCAAAAAAGATTATTGGTTGTGCTGTTGAGGTGCACAAACAATTAGGGCCGGGCTTACTGGAATCAACTTATCGGGAATGATTGTATTTTGAATTAAAGCAGGTTGGCTTGTCCGTTCAAAAAGAAAAACCCATGCCTATTGTGTATAAAGAAATAAAGAATAATAAATTGAAGTCAGCACATCAAAATAAAATTCAGCCGGAAATGGCAATTCGCGCTGTCTGACATTAAAGATTTTTCGTATTTTCGTCCATTCAGAAAAGAGGGAGAAAGAACATGGGATTGTTTTCGTTTTTAACCAAGGAAATAGCCATTGACCTAGGTACGGCCAACACCATCATCATCTACAACGACAAAGTGGTGGTTGACGAACCGTCCATCGTAGCCATTGAAAGAAATACCGGCCGGATCATCGCCGTTGGAAAGCGGGCGCAGATGATGCACGGCAAAACCCATGAAAACATCAAGACCATACGTCCGCTGCGTGACGGAGTGATCGCCGATTTTGAGTCGGCGGAATTTATGATCCGTGAAATGATCAAAATGATCGGCATCAAGTCGGCTTTGTTTTCCCCTTCGTTGCGGATGGTGATCTGCATCCCATCGGGCATTACGGGCGTTGAAGAACGGGCGGTAAAAGACTCGGCCATGCAGGCCGGTGCCAAAGACATCCGGCTGATACACGAACCCATGGCCGCGGCCATCGGCATCGGCATCGACGTGCTGGAACCCACCGGAAACATGATCATCGATATCGGCGGCGGTACCTGCGAAATTGCCGTCATCGCCCTGGGTGGCATTGTCAACAACACCTCCATCCGCATTGCCGGCGACGATTTTAATGCCGACATTGAAGAATACATGCGCAAGGAGCACAACATCACCATCGGTGAACGTACCGCCGAACGCATAAAAATTGAAGTAGGGGCAGCCATCACGGAACTTGAAAATCCTCCCGACGATTACGAAGTGCTGGGCAGGGACATGCTCACAGGTATTCCGAAAGGCATTCTGGTGAATTACAAGGAAATTGCCAACTGCCTGGACAAATCCATCTCAAAAATCGAAACCGCTGTGATGAATGCCCTGGAAAACACACCGCCCGAACTTTCGGCAGACATTTTCCGCACGGGCATTTATATTGCCGGTGGGGGCTCCATGCTCAGGGGACTTGACAAACGGATCAACCAAAAAACAAAACTGGCTGTCCACGTTGCCGAAGACCCGCTGCGGGCCGTGGCAAGGGGAACAGGTATTGCCCTCAAGAATTTTGACAAGTTTCCTTTCCTGATCAAGTAAGGGAAACCGTCAACAGCCTTAACGAGTAATTTTTCGCCACATGTACAAACTGCTGGCCTTCTTAAGGAAACACCGGTTTTTTGCCCTTTTTTTGCTGCTCGAAGGGATTTCCTTTTGGATGCTGTCAAACACTTACTCCTACCACAGGTCGCTGCGTTTTAACATGGTGAGCGACTTCAGCGGGACGGTTTTCGAGGGCTTCAGCAACTTCACTTCCTATTTTTCGCTGAAAAATGAAAACGAAAAACTGCTGGAAGAAAATGCCCGCCTGCGAAACAGCCTGTCCTCTTCATTTTTAAGAACCGATACTTCCTTTGCTTTCAGCGACAGTCTGTACCTTTACCTGCCTGCCACGGTGGTAAGCAACAGCGTGAGCAAACCCAACAATTTCATACTACTGAACAAGGGCAGCAGGCATGGCATCGAACAGGAAATGGGTGTGATTTCGGGACAGGGGGTTGCAGGCATTGTCATCGGCACGTCGAAAAATTACTCCAGGGTGATGTCGGTGCTCAGCCGCAACAGCAGGATCAGCGGGCGCATCAAAAAGAATAACCAACTGGTTAACGTGGTCTGGGAAGGCGGTAACCCGCGGGTAGGCCTCGTGAAAGACATTCCCTCGCACGTGCGGCTGAGTCAGGGTGACACCATCGTAACCAGCGGGAATTCACTGATCTTCCCGGCTGGAATTTTGATTGTAACGGTGATCGAACAAACCGTTTCCGAAAACAAAGACCTGGGAACAGCAAGCCTCGCGTACAGTACGGACTTTAACAGCCTGCAGCACGTTTACCTCATCAAAAATAAAATGAAGCCCGAACAGGATTCTTTGGTAAATGAGTACGTAAAGTGAGCTAAAATGTGACAATTTGGAAATTTGAAAATGAAGGAATTTGAGAATGATAGGAAAGGGAAGAATGGAAAATTTTGCAGATAAAATGACGGCCGGGAAAGTTGATTCTGTTTACCCGTTAAACACGCTTAACTCAAGGCACTCCAAATACTTTAGGCACTTTTAAAAACCATGCATAACCCCTGGATAAAATACACGGTTCGTTTTACAGCACTGGTGCTTTTGCAGGTACTGGTACTCAACAACATCAACCTTGGTGGTTACATTCATCCTGCCGTTTATGTGCTGTTCATCCTGCTTTTGCCGGTGCGGATGAACAAGAACCTGGTGATGCTTGTTGCCTTTTTTACCGGACTTAGCATCGACTACTTCGGCAACACGCCGGGGTTGCATGCGGGCGCCTCCGTTTTGCTTGCTTTCGCCCGGCCGGGCGTGCTCAGCCTCTTTTTCAAGCCCATCGACTTCGGGAAAAAGGAAGAGCCCGGCCTGCGAAAAACCGGCTGGAGTGGTTTTACCCGCTACACTTTTGTTTTGGTACTCCTCCACCATTCGGCCCTGTTCATTTTCGAAACGCTTGATTTTTCTGCTTTACACCTTACGCTGTTGCGCATCCTGCTCAGCAGCCTGGTAAGCACGCTGGGGATTTGGTGGTGATGATGGTTTTCAGCCCGAAGAAGTAGGACAGGCTGATGATTTTCTGATCCGCGATTACCAATCGTGGTAAAGATTTTTTCTCAGGTTAAAATAGTCCCATTCGTCTGGAATTTCCAATTGATCTAATTGCCCTAAACAAATCCCAAACCTCAATTTCTAAACTTGACTTGATACTAGGGTTTCTGCTTTGATTTTTGCTTGTACCTGATGAGTTTAACCTCTTCAATGCCCAAAAGGCCGGCATCTCTCAAATCTTTTTTTGCCACCGACCGCTTGCTGTATTTATTGATGTAAACATAGTAGATTTGATTTTCTTCATCATAACCCAGGTAGGTAGTCAGCGCGTTTTATTTCAGGATAACAACCAGTGCAACGGCATCCGGCCGGCTTTCGGTTTCTTTCACAACTGAATAATACATACCATCTTCCATGGGCTGTTCTTCAACGTAGCTTTGGGTCAGGTCAAACTCCCGGATGGAATCGCCGGCAGTCACAGTGTCGGGTTTGGTTTCGTAAATATCACCGGGCAGGACTTTGATTTTAAGCGGTACGTTTCTCAGGCTGTCGGGAACGGCGGGCCGGGCTTTTTTGAATGAAATCTTCCGGCCCTGTTCTACCACATTAAAAACCACCCATGCTTCGGAAGTGTCGCTGATCGTAACGGAGATATCGTTCTGCAAAATGGAGAAATTACTTCCAAAAACATTTTCATCCGCACCAGGTAAGTGTTTTCGCCCGGGGCATAAATGACAAAGCTTCCGTCTTTGTGCGTGAAGGCCGAGTAGCTGTTACCCAGATTGTTGTATGCTGTTATCTTAATTTTTGAAAGGTCGAGGGTCTGGCTTAATTCTTTGGTGTACTGGTTCAGTATCAGCTCAATCTTACCGTCAATCCGGCTTGCCTTTTGAAACGGAATGTACACCGTCCGGCTTGTTACCACGTTAAAGCTTTCGTTGAGCTTATCGATGTAAAAGTACTCCTGAAGGTCGTACATGGGTTTGAGTGTAATATCGTACACCCCTTTGGGGATTTGTTTAAAAAAAACAATGCCTTTGTCGTTGGAAAGAAGCGTAATGTCAACAGGCAGGTAGCCGGCCTCATTTTCGTTGATGGGAGTGATCAAGGTGAGCCTTGTTTTCACATAAGGTACTCCTTTTTCCCCGTTGTCCTGAATGCCATTCCCGTTTTCATCCTGAAACAACACTACTTTCAGCCTGCGGAGCTTCTTCCCTTCCCGTGTTTTTTCGGTCTTTCCCCAGTACTTTTTAATGGAAAACTCCGCATAGTAATTGTAGTTGCTGTACAGGGATTCTTCGTTCATGAGCTGGTTGAAAGTATAGCTGCCACCCAGCACAAAGTACCAGTCTCTGGTGATATATGTTTCGATTTTGGGGATAATATTCACATAGGCATATTCCAGGTCGAATCGGTAGATGAGGTTAGCAAAAAGCCTCACGTTCAGACGCTTTTTAAAATAATATCTTGCAATATAAGGGGCCAGTGACACCCCTACATAATCCACATCGGTGGAAGCCTGGTACAATCCGTTGTTTACCAATGGCCCGTAGTCGTATCTGGCACGGAAACCGTAACCGTTTTTATTGAAATCAACCACTAAGTTCACGTCGTATTTCTGATCAGTGAATTCCACATAGGATTTGTAATAGATATTCCTTATGCCGGCTTTGATGTCCAGTTTCAGGTGGGTCCATAAATAAGCGTAAATTTCCAGTTTGTATTTTTGTACCTCATAGTCTGTCGTGGCACTATCGCTTGAGTACAAAGGATTTTGCGATTTGTACAATTCAACACTTGGCCCGACTGACCAGCGGTATTTTTTATTTACATCTGAATGATAGAGCAGGTTGGCATACTGATCATGCAATTTGACGCTCCGTAATTTCTCACCCAGAAAGCTGTAATTATAAAAACTACGCGACATGTTGACGTATTCTGACGTAAAATACTTTTTTGCATTCGTCAGCATAAACCATAAACTGGCTCCATACTTGATAAGCCCCATTCGCGAGCCCGGCAAATCGGGAGAGCCATAGTTGCCGATTAATTTAAACCTTAATTTTTTACCAATGTTTCCGTAATAATTAAAATCCACGGCAATGCCTTGCAGGGTGTAAGGTTTACTGAAGGAATAGTCCTCGCGCAAAGCATAGAGGATGGCATTGAACGAATGCTTTTTAAAGAGATTTATCTGGTTTGTCTTAAACAAAAACGAACCCGAGTTCACTTTACGCAGTCTGTCCAAAGTGTAGCCGATATTGGCTTCTAATTTGAGGTCTTTTTTCGCAAAAACATATCCGCCGGCAATACTGGTGATGGGGTCCATAAAATCCTGACTGACAAACATCTCAAAGGTACTGTTTTTGGTCAGGTTGAAGGTGTTGGAAAACATGATAGCATTCCGGCTGTAGATGTTCCGCCCCAGGGTTGAGCCAATAGCTCCAACGCCTATTTTCATCCTTTTCCAATTATAAATAAATCGATAAACACTGTTGTAAATAAAGTTCTTCGTGTCGTTGAAGTTGTAATTCGAATAATAATAATCAAAGGAACTGTTTTGATTGAACACCTGTTTTCCCGCTGTATTGACAAACGGAGTAAAATCGTATCGGGTGTTGCTCAGCCGTATGCCGGCTTCTGCCATGTGTGGCAGATAATAGTTCAGGGTAAAGGGATCATAAGTGTCAACATACTTTTCAATGAGGACGGTTTTTTCATCCATATTGTTGTCGGTCAGCGCAATGATCTGTATTTTGCTAATGTCGAAGAGCCTTTCCTGTTGATTGGTGTAGTAAACCCTGAAATGCAGTGTTGTATCACTGTGTGGCCCCAGTTTATATTGTTGTCCCGGTTGCCAGTCACTGGCATTTCCGATGCGCACTTTGTAATCGGGCACCACGTCCAGGGTAACCAGTTCATGGGTGTTGCCGTTGTTTTGGATAATCACATTGAATTCAGCGAGTTTCAGCCGTGGGTAAAAATAAACCCTTCTTTTGGGAATTACCACCTGCCAACTGTGAAAACTGATGGGTTGCACATGAGATACCTCCTGTAGCAGTAATTCGTGCGACGGAGAAAACAAATTGAATACTACTTCGTGTTTTTTGTCCGAGTTGGCTTCCGTTGGTATGCGAATCCGAAAAGGGATAAAGATGCTGTCGTAAGGCGGGATGACGGTGTCGATCAGGGCCGTACTGAAGATAGCCCAGCCGTCGGGGGCCACAATATCGGGCCTGACGCGTACCGGACGGTTTGTGTGATTGAAAACATGGACGACATTGAATCCCAGAACGCCGGCTTCCTGAGAAAATTCGGGCTTGATAAAACGGGCTTCCAGGGACTGACCGCCTGCTTTTCTGTCCTTATTTTGAGATAAAAGTTCCTGATTAAAAAACAAAAGCAGAGCAAACACAAGAAATCCTATGGCTCTTCGGGTCATTCTATTGCTCTTTTTTTACTTTCCGGGTTTCAGGTCCTGCCGGCACCATGCTTTTTGTCAAAGTTAACCTGATGCCCACCCGGAACAAATCGTTGGCCATCCTGAAATTGTAAAACTCCCGCATCCTGAGCGGGTCATCCTGGTACAGGAATCTCCAGCGCAACACAAAATAGTTGTCTTTTGCATTGCCAATATTGTGGCGGCGGCCATTGGTCATCAATAATGTTTTTTCTGATGACAGTTCAATGATTGTGTCTTTTGTTGCATTGTAAATATTTGAAAACCAGCCATTGTCAAAGTTGTTGCCGTGGCTTTCAATCGTATAACCAATAAAATCAACGGGAATAAGCAGACTTGAATCCTTCACTCCCCTGAAATAATCGCTTGTTGAGGAAATTGAAAGTGTCCAGTCTTCAGTGGATTCCACGCTAAAAATCACATCATCAGGATATTTGGTGATTTGGTACAGCCGTTCATTAATTTCTTTGATGCCGAACTCGAGGTACACATCGGGATCAATGTTCAACTGTATAACCGAGTACAGTGTTGCTTCCATGTTAATATCCATGCTGTTGTCCTGAGCGTATGCAGATCCCTGAAATATGATCAGGAAAATACCCATCAAAGTAGCGTATGTTGTAATGGCTTTTTTCATTGGTTCTGCTTGTTCCATTCACGCACCAGCAGGCTTACATTGAAGCGAAGGCAAAGATTGGCCGGGAAGCTGTTGTTTCTCTCCCTGACCCTTGTAATGATTATACTTTTTTTTTCTTTTCCGGTTTCAGATTTGGCCACAATACTTTTATCCTGTATCCGGATCCGAATACGGAAGTAACACAAACTTTAATAAAAAAAGGAAACACAGTTAACCCATGTTTCCCTTTTTGTCTAAACAAATGAAAACCTATCGATTAAAGAGTTGTCAGGGTCAACGTAATGACTGTATTGTAGGTTCCTAAACTTCCAATTGTACCATCTGCAACCTGTGAGAACATGCTGTTGGGGTTCATTGAACCGTTCATCGAACCCATTTCCCAGTTCAGGTTGAATGCGTTGTCAGCCGCGTCACCGTTGTTACCGGTTCCGTTATCGATAAACAGCTGATCGGTATTGGACAAGCCCATTGGGGTTGTGATGGTTGTATAGTTACAGATCAACTCAACACCAAATTGGTGAATACCCGTTGCCTCGGCCCATACACCCACGTTGTTGATGGGGATGATATCGCCGCCGCCGTCAGCATTGGCAAAATCAGGTGCCGAGATACTCATTTGCCAGTCGAGAAGCGCAACTACTTCAACGGTTGTAACCGGTGTGATTACATCAAAACCGTTGTTGTAGTCATCACTGGTCGCAAATGTGACAGAAATATCCTGCCCACCCGTAACCGTGATGGTTGTTACATCCAGCAGAATTGCCTCAAAGTTGACAATATCTGTCTGGGCCAACAGATTCGTCGTTTGCAGCGCAAACAGCGTCAATAGAATAATGCATAATTTTTTCATAATTAATGAATTTAGTGAATAAAATATTGGATGATTACTTGTTTTGTTGCTTGTTTTTGTTGCTTGTTTTGTTAACTACCTCATTAAAGGTATTTATCCTACAATATGCAAATATAATAAAACTTTTGAATTATCAAAACCAAATTGTTAATAATATTTATTCTAAATAGCATCTGGTATTAAAATAATTTGTAAATGTGTCAGTTACATTCAATAAAAAGATAGTGTCAAAATAATATTCACTGTGTAAGTATCGGGATATAAGCCCTGTTCAAGCATGGTTTGGCTATTCATATTACCTCTTCTGGTCCCCATTTCCCAGTTCAATGTAAACGCGTTCCTTAAGCCATAACCTTTATTGGTGTCGGTTCCCTTGGTAAGTAAAAGCACGGGGGTACTTTCCAGTGCAAGCGGTAAAAACTTGGCGTTGTTGATGATATTGGTACCGTCGTCAAGGTTGGTGCCGGTAGATACAACGATCAGGCCTACATTGTTTAGTTCCATCGTATGGGCAGGATCATTCTGACCGTAAAACATTACCTGGTCTGCATGAAAAGTCAGTTTCCAGTCGGCAATGCAGCCAACCCTGATAAAGGTGGTTTGTCCACCATTGAGTATGCCATTGATGTACTGGCTTATGTTACTGAATATGAACTGAATTGAGTTTCCTGAAATAATGTTGATGTTGATGTAAGGGTTTGGAGGCGGTATATCCTGAGCCTTCAGTGTATTTGTTGCAATACAGGGGTACAGCATGTAGAGGAAAACTACAAGATTCAATAGCTTTTTTTCCAACCTTAGCTTCATAAAGCCCCTTTGTTTACTTTATTTTTTTTACCAATACATTATCGAGGTACCTTACCTGCTCAACCATTTTTCCTTCTTCATCAAAGGCGGTACAAATGCCATCAAGCTTTCCGTTTTTGTAATACAGTTCAAACTTGACATTTCCGTTCTCGTAATAATGCACCCAAAGACCCTGCTCCAGATCGCTTTTAAAAAGCCCCTGCTTTTTCAGCTTACCACTTTCGTGGTAAAACTTCCATTTTCCTTCGGCAAAACCTTTTTTATAAATGCCTTCCTGCTTAAGCACCCCGTTTGGATAATATACTTTCCAGAGTCCTTCGGGCAGGCCGTTCACATAGCGCCCTTCCATGTACCTGGTACTGTCATCGAAATAAGTCACCCAAATACCTTTCCTCAAGCCATGCTCCATTTGACCGCTTTCGTACAGACTCCCGTTTCGATAAAAAACCTGAAAAAATCCTTGGGCTTTACCGTTTTTGTATTCGGTAATTATCATCGGCGTACCGTCTTCGTAATAAACCCGGTAGGGGCCGTCAATATTAAAATTCGTGTAGTGGTATTCTTTTTCAATCTGGCCATTCTCGTAATAGGATTTATATTCGCCGAAAAAGAACTGGTCGTTAATGGAAGTTTTTTCCTTTAGCTTGCCGGATTCATAATATTTTTCATACAAGCCGTTAGGTACGCTGTCAACATAATTGATGCGGTAACTTAAACTACCATTGGGAAAATAGCCTTCTGTTATCCCGTTAAGTTTGTTGTTGCTGTACCGTCTTATTTCGTTCAGTTGACCGGAGGGATAATACAGGGAAACCTCGCCGTTCAACGAGTCGTTGCGGTAGGTGCCCCTGTTTTTAATCGTACCGTTAACATAATAGGTTGTCCAGGTACCTTCAATCCTGTCTTGTTTGTATTTTCCTTTTTGCAGGGTATCGCCTGTTACATAGAAATAAACAGCCTTTCCGTCCCTGACGGTATCACCGTCAATTATTTGTGATTCAATAATTGACTTAATGATATAGGTTGAATCCTTGTAAAAATAAGCTGTATCAAGAAAATGCCCTGTTTGAGAAAACGAGAGTGTAACCCCAAAAAAAAACATTGAGGCAAGGACCAATACAGCTTGCTTTGTCATATAAAAACTACTTCACATCCACATCGAGCTGGATGCCTTCCAACTCATCGGTATTCCCGTAATCGAGAATTGCCGCGACAGAGTATTTTCCTTTTTCCAACGGTTTTTCGAGTGTGTACTTAACTTTTTTGCTCGATTCGGGAAGCAGTACAAACTCGATTGGTTCGGAAGTAAACTCTTCGGCTGTTGCCAAGTTTGAAATTGTAAAATATACCTTAGCATTCAATATCTTATCGCCCAGGTTAACAACCATTGTTTCGTAGGTGCGTTTGTTATCGCTGTCAATTGTTTCGGTCAATCCCTCAACGCTACCCTTATAAAAAGTGTTGCTGGTTGGCGACTGAAAAATTGATACGGCAATACGTGCACTAATGTTTACACCCATCTTAATGGCTTTGTCCACGGCTTTGGCACCCGTGCGCTCAACTGCCGATTCCACAAACAGTACTGCCCACTTTGTGGATGCATCATCATCCGGGACAAGTATTGTAACATTTACATTGGCCGATTCGTTGGGCTGCAACGTAATCAATGAAGGGGAAATGGTAATCCAGTCGGCACATGAACGGCTGGTGGTACCCGGATCAAAGTAATTGATTTTTCCGTCCTGATCAGTCAGCCAGTCACCCAAAGTGAAAATGAACGATTGTTCAACTTTTGCTTTATTCCTAACATACAATTGCCGGGTTTGCGACGAACCGGGGTTCGCTGTAAAGGATAGTTGCGTAGGCGAAACTTCAAGTTCCTGAGCAACCAACGAATAACCGGACAGTATAATAACCATCGCGGCAATAAACTTTGAAAATAGTTTCATTGTTTTCATTTTTTTTTCACATGTAAACTTATTTTTCAATCAATGCTAATACGTACAATGCCTGTTAAAGCTGCAATATCAACCAGATTAATGATAAATAACATAGAAATTGCAATGAGCCTTAATGCATTTTATAAAACCCTTGTCGATCTCAATAACTCATTATCATTTTTCTTTGCACGGGTGATATTTTAAAAACGTTTGATCACGTAAACTGCTTGTTTAATAAAATCAGTATAAAAGTAAGTTATTGTTTTTGATTTGATGCATCTTCCGTAATTATTTTATCAACCTATCTTTAACCGCGATTCGTCGCTTTGAATTTTGGACATTTGTTCCATCCTAATCGCTGATAATCTACCAGTTACTAATAAACACCTTATAGCTGTTCACTTGCTTCCCGGTGTGAATACTAACATAATAATATCCCGGTGACAACTTCGGTTTTAGCGAAATCTCATTTTCGTAATAAAATTTTGTTACGTAAACAGCTTGCCCCATGCCATTGTAAACACGGATAATCCCGCTGAGTTCCTTCACTGTGTTTTTCCTGATCGTGATACTCCCCTGGTTGATAAAAACCGAAAAATAATCGTCGGGTGTAATATTGTTGATAATGTCTTCGGAAGGATTGAAGAAGATTTTGAACCTGTTTTGGGCGTTGGTATTTTGGTGGTAAAACTCATAGCTTAGATCGTTGGTCAGGTTGACGATTTTTTGCTCGCGTACATCTTTCAGGTAAACCGCTGTAAAGGGGTCAAGATTGGTTCTGTTCCCAAGCTCAATGGAATAGTAACCGGATGTTTTACATTTGAACTCCAGTGTCAGCATCAGTTCATCTTCAATCACGGGCAGGGTGTTGATGGCCAACTCTGTTTTTCCACTCCATGTACATATTTGCGGAACCTGTTCGTCCTGGCTAAAAAGCTTGGTGGCATCGTAATTCAGGTCAAAGCTTGCTGTTGTTCCATCAATGAACCGCACCATGCATTCATCGGAATAGCCGTTGGCCTTAGCCAAAAGGTCTAAAATGGGGTAGTCCGCCTCCTCACTTTTGTAGTAATCAGGGGTCGTGGCTATCTCGCCAATGCGTGTTGCATTGCTTACCTGAATGCTGCCGTTTTGAATGGCCTGCACCCAAAAGCCCTGGTTAGAAGGAATAAAGCGCGTTCCGCCGTTGATCCCGATGGGCGAGCCGCCACCTATCCAAATGGTGTAATTGGCATTGGGTCCGTCCCAGATGTATTTGGCATCGTTAATGTCCGTCTTGACCCAGCCTGATGCTTGCCAATTCACCGGCGAGGGGTAGGGGTTGCCCACCAGGTTCCAGCCCCTGTGTGCGTCCACTTCACCATTTTCGAACCATGTGATGGTTACCGGAGTACTGTAAGTACCGGTGTTGATGGTTTGGGTTCCCGTTGCCGTGTAAAGCACCGTTACCGGATTGGTATCAAAAAAAACATCGTATCCCCGCATGACCGACAAAGCCCCGCTGTACATGACCCAGCCAAACATCCAGTCGTTGATGATCAGGGTTTCATCGTAATAAAAAACCAGGTCGGTGCCCGTGTACACGCTGCTGTTGGCACTGCTTACGGGAGAGGAGGAGTTGTGCCAGTAGCCGGCACTCATGTATCTTTCAACAGTGATGTTTCCGGTAATGTTAACGTCGCCGTTAACGGTTTGGTCAACAAGATAACCGGAGCCTCCGGCAACGCTTTTAATGTTCAGGTTGGTGCCGATCTTTAGGGTAGAGCCTTGTTTAATGGTGATGTAACTGTCGGGCATGATGGTGAACTGGGCCTGAACACTACTCAGGACAAGTATCGCCCACGCGGTGGCAAACAATTTTTGCAAGTTGTTTTGTCCGAATTTCATCTTTCCGTTTAACTCAATGGTTATTCGGTTCTTTTAAGGGTTGCCGGGTTTCAGCATTTACTTCTTTTCTTTTTCCACGACCTTTGTTTCGTTAACCTTCTGAGTACGCTGCCCGGTGTTTTTGAAAGTTCTCACACCTCCTCTATTAACCTTGTTTTTTTGATCTTTTGTCTGTTGACCGGAATGCTTAATGTAAAAGATTCCTTTTTCAGGGGGCTGGTTGTACAACTCAGGCTGGATGTACTTCCCTTTTTCAAACTCTTTCTTCTCGACTTCTACTAAATCAGGTTCATTCTTTCTTTCCCGTTGCATAAACCGGTCGTTGCGCTTGGCATAAACCACCCAGGAGATTTTCTGTTCAGGGTTGCCGCCCGCGATCACAAATTTACCGTCGTCATCGATTTCCTGTTTGATGAACACGGGAGCCTGCTGGCCGATGGGTGTCAGCACGTAAGAAAAATCGATGTTGATGGCAAGGAAATATTCGGGCAGTGTAATCACCGCTTCCCCGTTGTTGTCCATGATGGCATTTCCCCTGTACAGGTTCAGCACTTCGGGCGATTCGATGGTGTAGTGTTTGAGTTTTTTGTTTTCAGGATCCAGGGGGTGATCAATTTCAAAAGATTTGGTTCCCGAAGCACCTAACCTTCCGGAGGCATAAACACCGTACCAGCGTCCTTGCCCCAGCACGCCGTAACCATAATTGTAATTGGGCCAGGCTCTGCCGTAAACTCCGATGCCGTCGTTGCTGCCACCGCCGGTGTACTCGCCGTAAACCCCGTAGGTGTCGTTTGCCGGATTGGTCCCAAAGGATTCCGCTCCAACCCTGTCACCGGTAAACTAACCGCCGCCGCCGTCACCCAGTGTGTAGCGGGTACTTTCATTGTTTCCCAGACCTACTACACCAATACCTGCTCCGGCATCTGTTGCATAACCATACACACCATGATAACCTGAAAAAGCGCCGCCACTGCCATTGGTCAAAGTGTTGTAACTACTGCCATTGTTACCAACCCCGACCACCGCAGTTCCACTTGTCTCGGAGGAACTTCCATAAACTGCAATTGGTCCGGTAAACGAGCCTCCGCTGCCTTTGCCGCCGGGTACGCTATAGGTACTGCCGTTTACCAATCCAACTACGGCATTGCCGGTAGTCTGATCAGAATAGCCATAAACACCAACCACCCCCGTGAACGATCCCCCGGAACCGGCAGTCGGATAATAGTATGTATTACCACCATTACCTAAGCCAACTATTCCGTTTCCATCGCTGCCAACGCCTTTCCCGAAGATTCCTAAAGAATCACCGGTAAATGCACCGCCCGAGCCTGTTGGCGGAACATAAAGCGTGCTGCCTCCATTACCGATGGCACCAATTCCGATGCCGTTAGTAACGTTTTCACCGCTTGCAAAAAGTCCGTAATTCGTACCGGCGAAGGCTCCTCCGCTTCCGCCGGACATTATGATAATCGATAAATTGTTGCCGGCTGCCGCCACCCCTGTTCCTGTTTCACCCAAAGCCCTGGCATAAATACCATAGTTCGCAGCGGTAAAAGCGCCTCCCGAACCCAATGTCGGATAAATACCGCCGACATTATTGCCCGTGGCCAGAATTCCATTTCCTGTTTCATGCTGGCTTCGTGCACGCAAGGCGATGTTGCTGCCGGCATTGGCATAAACCGCGTAACTGGCTCCCGAATAACCGTAAATGCCAAATCCTGCTGTGGCATAACCATTGATGGCGTCGTCTTCCACCTCGTTGGCCGTTACCGTAAATTTGTTGTCGGTGTAGGGAGGTGTGTAGCCGTTGTCAATCACGATCTGACCATTGTTCAGGATTCGCATCCTTTCGACGTTATTGGTTTTAAAAACCAGTCCCTGGGCATCGGTGGTACCCACGAAGTCCGTTCCCGTTGTTGTGCCCGCATTACCAGCAAGCAACCAGCCTGGAGCCGCTGAACCTGTTCGCAACTGTTCCCATGCCGAACCGGTCCAGTAATAAAACCCCTGTGGCTGGTTAGGCCCGTTATTGAATACGAGCAGTCCGGTTGCCGGTGAAGAAACGGGGCTGGGATTCGATAAATTTGTGGTCAGGCTTACCCTTGGTACCAACAGTCCTTTATCAGAAGAAACAATATCCAGGGCCGATGACGCATCGGGAGTATTGGTTTGAATTCCTATTTGTGAGAAACCTTTTGTAAATATAACAACGGTTAAAAACAGCAGGAATAATCGTAGATTTTTCATGCCCGGTTTTGTTTGTTTTGTTTGATTACCAAGTTTTATATAAAAACAACGAGTTGTTTTTTACCTGTTTGCTTATGCCGGTAATCAATGCTTGTTTTCAAATCACAATGCAAATATGAGTAAAATCTTGGTGCCAAACAAATTATACGCAAAAAAAATGAAAATGTTTGCTGCAACAAAACGGCAGACAATAAAGCCCTGTCTGCCGAACGATGGAAACAAAGGTTTACATAAACTTTACACACCACAGGTGTTAAATCTGCGGGCCACCTGCCAGGTCGCAGAACTTAGCATTCACAGTAAATATGCGCCTTCCGGGCAGGTCTCTTAATTTTTCACAAACTTCTTCAGTGTATTTTTTTCACCATCATCGGCACCGATGTAATACAAACCTTTTGGATAATTGCTCAGGTTAATTTGAACGTTTTTTTGTTCCGTATTGAAGTCCTCTACAATTCTTCCAAGTGTATTGTAAACCTTAATGTTGATGGTTTTCCGGATGCTGTTTAACTGAACGTTCAGCAGATTCGTCGCCGGATTCGGATAAATATTCATCCCGAAGTCTTCGTTGACGATCAGTCCTGCCGGGCCGTTACCAAAGTCCACGGTGTAGTCTTCCACTTCCCCGTTGGAGAATGTCTCGCAGGGAGAGGGTGCACCGCTGTTTTTCATGGTAACACGCATTCTTGTTTGTCCAGCCACACCCGACGGGATGCTGATAGTTCCCGTAACGGTGCTACGTTTATTGTTGGCGGCAAACACTTGTTCTCCCGAATCGTCAAAATCGCCGTCCGCATTAAAGTCGATCCAGATTCTCCAAAACTCCCGCTGGGCTTTGTTTACAAAATGTGGAGTGAGGGTGATATTATTTGAAGAGCCCGGTGCCAGACCAATGATTTGTCCTGTAAAATCAGAATACAACGATGCTCCCGACGGGTTCGAGAACGCCGCAATGTCAACTTGTGCAATCCAGTCGAGCGCATTGCTGTTGCTTTGCGAACTACAATAAGCACCGCCGACAGTAACGGTGATGTAATTTGTGACTGATTTGGTGTCTGATCCCACGTTATTCGTTGCCGTTAAACTTACCGTGTAAGTCCCTTCGGTGTTGTAGGTAATCGACGGATTCTGGGCAGTGCTTGTTGAAGGGGTACCCCCTTGAAAACTCCATGACCAGGAAGTCGGGCTGTTGGAAGACAGATCAGTAAACTGAACGCTGTTGCCAACAGTGACGGTTGTTGGTGTGCCTGAAAAATCAGCAACAGGAGGCTGCGGAACGGGTGTGCCAAAAAGCAGGGTGTAATCCTCAACTTCTCCATAGGAAAACTGTTCGCAGGATGTGGGTCTTGCATTGTATTTCATGGAAACCCGCATCCGTGTTTCGCCCGTTAAACCTGAAGGAATGCTGATGCTTCCCGTTACAGTGTTTTTCTTTCCGTTTGCTGCAAAAACTTCTTCTCCGGCATCGGTAAAATCGCCATCCATATTGTAATCTATCCAAACGCGCCAGAACTCTCTTCTTGATTTTCCGGAAAAACCGGGGGTCAACGTCAGGTTGTACGACTGTCCGCTTTCAACCGAAATCGCTGGCGAGGTGTAATCGCCGTAACCGCCGTCCGTCCCCGAGTTGTTCGAAAACGTACCCAGTTCCACACTTTGTATCCACTCTCTGGCGGTGCTGTTACCCGAAGAGCTACAGTAAGTCACAACAAAGGGTGTAACATCAATGTAAGCTGTTTTGGTGAGGGCGTCACTGCCCGCACTGTTAGTAACCGTAAGGCTGACATCGTAAGTGCCAGCTGTCGGGTAGGTCACAACCGGGTTTTGCAATGTACTGCTTGAAGGATTACCACCTGGAAATGTCCATGACCATGAGGTAGGATTGTTGGACGATTGATCGGTAAAAGTAACCGACTGTCCTTCCATCAAGCTTGTGGGCGTCCCTGTAAAATCAGCCACGGGCGGAATGACTACCGTTGGAGTAAAGCTGAAGGAAGCTATTTGCGTTTGCCAGTTCCAGCCGCCATTTGAGTATTCCGTCGTGTACCAAAATGTTGCGTCGTCGGCCGGATCAACCGACATCATGGAGTAATCGCCCCAGCGGTTGACACCTGTTTGGGAGTTCGCACCTTCGATGATACTTGTTTCCACCACATCCAGAATCCCTGTTCCCGATTCGGATGCCAGTTGTCCGGCAAAGCGGATCGAAGGGTAGGTTGACGTGCCTGAAACCGAGTAGCCTACTGCAATATCACCATTGCCGTTCATGGCCACGCTGCCCATCCACCTGTTATCGCCGTCAGTCGGTGCAAAGGTGCCCTGTTGATGCATACTCCATCCGTTTCCGGTATTGCGCAGTTCGTACCATCTGACACCTGCCTGTCCGTTACCGTCAGCATTTACCGTGTGGTTGGCAAGCATAACCTGGTAACTGCCAAAATTCCGGTATTGTACCCTGTACATCAAGCGTGACGCCAGTGCGTCAAGCGTTTGAGAAGTACCGGGCTGGTTGATCGTAATTCCGCTGTAGGAATATGCATTGGTTGACACGGTAGTCACCAGCGTGACCGTAGAGTTTCCGCTGTTTGCCCAGTCGATGCTTGCTTCCCAGATACGCAACGAATTTGTTCCCAGGTTCATTAAATAATTGGGGGTTCCTGCGTCGGGGGGTGTTGCACCGTCAG
>JAJRWG010000199.1 GCA_024276895.1 Bacteroidota bacterium | reverse complement strand
TCTTTCTTTTCTGCAATCTCTTGCAAAATCTTTGTAACTTGCTCCTGTGTAAAGTGTATTCTTTTCATATCGTAAATTTTAAAGTTCCTAAAACTTCAAATTTATAAAAGATGCACTTTACACACTTTTTGGGACAGTATCCAGCCGTCAATTTTTATTACTTTTGCTTCTTATAATCAAAACTGACCGTAAGATTTGTACATCCTGTTTTTTGATTTCGGCTCCGGGGAAATTTTGCTGATCGTTTTGGCAGCTTTCCTGATTTTTGGCCCCAGCAAGATTCCTGAAATTGCGCGGGGTCTGGGTAAGTTCATCAACGACATCAAAAGAGCTTCGGAGGACATCAAAACCGAGATCAATCGCGAAGCCGACCGCCAGGAGCGAGAAAAACGCCTGGCAGAGTACAAAGCAAAAGTGGAACAGGACCTGAAACCGGAAGAAAAGGAAGCCGGCACTGAAACCCAATAAAAAAAGATTAATTTCGTTTAATGAAACAGCACAACCCTTCAAAGTTTTTTTCGATGCACACATCGTTTCAAAAAATAGCATTTCTTGCTGTTGTTTTGCTCATTCTGCCAGCCGTACTCCTGTCGCAGAACCGGCGCAATCCGGCAAAGTCGGCTGATGATGCCTTCTCGAAACAACAATATTCGCTGGCCATCGACAAATACAAAAAAGCCTACACCAAGGTTAAAAAAGACAAGGAAGAAAAAAACCGCATCACGGCCCAACTGGCAGTTTGTTACTGGTACACTGGCAATTACAGGCGTGCCGAAGCCTCTTACAAGCGGCTGGTGAATGCCGGCTGGGCCAAACGGGTTCCCGAGGTTTTGCTGCGCTACGCCGACGTGCTGAAAATGAACGGGAAATACGAAGAAGCCATTGAACAGTACAACGCTTATGCCGAAAGGGCCCCCGAGGACCCAAGGGGACGGAAGGGCGCCGAAACGGCAGCGCTGATACCCGAGTGGCTGTAAAATCCCTCCAAGTACGAAGTCACCAATGTGAAAAAAATCAACTCGCGTGAGAGTGATTTTGCCCCTGCTTTCACCACTGAGAATTACAACGAAATTGTTTTCACCTCCAGCCGCGAAGGAGCTACCGGCAAAGAAACCGACAGGTGGACCGATCAGAATTTTACCGACCTTTTTGTTTCCAAAATGGACCGGCTGGGCGAGTGGTCGGCACCCGTGCTTTTCGACGACACGGAAAACATCAACACTAAGGCCAACGAGGGATCGGCCACACTGAACAGCAAATTCAATACGGTTTACTTCACCCGCTGTCCCAACACGCCTCAGCAGGAGTCGGGTTGTCAGGTGTATAAATCGCAACGGACAGGACGCCGATGGGGCAAGGCCGAAATGGTTGACATCAAAGGGGTTGACACCATGTCAACCATCGGACAGCCCACAGTGAGTAAGGGCGAACTCATTATTTATTTTTCTTCCGACCGCAAAGGCAGTTTCGGCGGTAAAGATATCTGGGTGGCATTTCGCGACAGCAAAGCCGAAGGCTTCGGCCGACCCATGAACCTGGGTGAGGTTGTGAACACGCCGGGTGACGAAATGTTCCCCTTCCTGCGCAACGACACTACTTTGTACTTTGCATCCGATGGTCACGGTGGCATGGGCGGACTGGATATTTTCGTCACCACCATCGACACGGCAGGAAACTGGGGCGAGCCCCAAAACCTGAAGTACCCCATGAACTCGATCATGGACGACTTCGGTATTTGCTGGCATCCCGAGGAAGAATATGGCTACCTGAGTTCCAACCGGAAAGGCACGCGCGGCAAAGAAGACATCTGGTACTTTATTGAACCACCGCTTGAATTTACCCTTTCGGGAATCGTGAAGGATGACCGGACGTTAATGTTTATTGAAGGGGCGCTGGTGAACCTGGTAGGCTCAAACGGGCTGTCGGTGACCACCCGTACCAACGAAAACGGTTATTATTCATTTGGCTCCAGCCAGATTGCGCCCAACACAACTTTTGAAATTACCGTTACCAAACAGAATTATTTCAACAGCAAAGGAAACATCACCACGGTCGGCGTTGAATTCAGTAAGGATTTTGAAAAGGACTTCGTGCTCACACCCATTCCCTCCGAGCCGATTGTGTTGCCTGAAATACTTTATGATCTGGCCAAGTGGAACCTGAAACCCCAGTATCAGGATTCGCTCCAGGGGCTGATCCAAACCCTGCGCGACAACCCCAACCTTGTCATTGAGCTGGCTGCCCATACCGACACCCGCGACAGCGAGGAACGCAACGACATCCTTTCGCAGCGCCGTGCACAATCGGTGGTGGATTACCTCATCATCCGGGGCATTGACCCGCAGCGACTGGTTGCCAAGGGCTACGGCGAGCATGTACCCCGCACGCTGAAAAAAGACATTGTCAGGGACGGATTCCTGTTCACCAAAGGCACTACCCTCGACGACGATTTCATCAATTCGCTGGCAACCACCCGCGAAAAAGAAGCTGCTCACCAATTGAACCGCCGTACCGAGTTCAGGGTGCTGCGGAAGGACTACATTCCTTCTTCGGACAACCTCGACCTTGCAGAGGTCAACATCCTGATCAATCCCGACGACAAAGCGGCCATCTTCAAGGAAGAGCCCAAAACGGGTATCTACATCACCACTTGCATCGTCAACGGTTACAACGAAGAATTTGCCTACGACAAGAATTCGCCTGCCATGATCTCGCTCGACAAAGCGATGGATCTGCTCAGGTGGGGTGCCATCAGCAAATAAAACTTTGAGGGCGATCCTGAAAAAGTACTGGCCAACAACACCATCGCCAACAAAGCCATCATCAACATAGAGGAGCTGACCATCGCCAACAAAACCATCAAAAACGTACAATTTATGGTCAATTACAAACTGCGTTACGGATTGGTTTTCGGCGATAAAATGTTGAAACGTTTCGGCAGGTATAAATTCGACACCAAAACACACAAGTTAACCATTGAGTAGCAACCGGCCGGCAGGTCGCATTTAAATAAAAAAGGATGAGCACTAAGCCCTCCCGATACGACCAGCGCGGTGTTTCAGCCTCCAAAGAGGATGTCCACGCGGCCATCAGAAACGTGGACAAAGGCATCTTTCCCAACGCCTTTTGCAAAGTGATGCCAGACCTGCTGGGCGGCGACCCGGATTACTGCAACATCATGCATGCCGACGGGGCGGGAACGAAATCCTCGCTGGCATACATCTACTGGAAAGAAACCGGCGACCTGTCTGTTTGGGAAGGCATTGCCCGGGATGCCATCGTGATGAACACCGACGACCTGCTGTGCGTGGGTGTTACCGACAACATCCTGCTTTCGTCCACCATCGGGCGCAACAAAAATCGCATCCCCGGCGAGGTGATTGCCGCCATCATCAACGGAACGGAAGCCTTTCTGGAAAAAATGCGCTCACTGGGCGTGAATATTTTTCTTACCGGTGGCGAAACTGCCGATGTGGGCGACCTGGTCAGGACGGTGATCGTGGATTCAACCGTTACGGCAAGGGTAAAACGCAGTGAGATTATCGAAAACAACATCCGTCCCGGCGATGTGATTGTCGGGCTGGCATCTTTTGGACAAGCCACTTACGAAACCGGATACAACGGCGGCATGGGAAGCAACGGGCTGACCTCGGCCCGCCACGATGTTTTCCATCACGAGCTGGCCCGCAAATATCCGGAAAGTTTTGACCCCACCATCCCGCGCAAACTGGTGTACTCCGGCAATCTTAAGCTCACAGGCCCCGGTCCGGAGCCGGACATCGACGTGGGTAAGCTGGTGCTTTCGCCCACTAGAACCTATGCCCCGGTGATCAAAAAGATGTTTGAAGAAGTGGGCAAAAAAGACATCCACGGCATGATCCATTGCAGCGGCGGGGCACAAACCAAGGTGCTGCACTTTGTGGAAGGACTGCATGTTGTGAAAGACAGTTTGTTTCCTGTCCCGCCCTTGTTTGAAATGATTCAATCGCAATCGGGAACCGATTGGAAAGAAATGTATAAAGTGTTCAACATGGGCCACCGGATGGAATTGTACGTGCCCGAAAAAACAGCCGGCTCCCTGATTTCCATTTCAAAAAGTTTTGGTGTTGATGCGAAGGTTGTGGGCAGGGTGTAAGCGGCTGATGCCAAAAAGCTGACCATCCGCTCGGAGCATGGGGAGTTTAGGTATGAGCCTGAAGCCTGAAGTTGGAAGCCGGAAGACTGCCAACTGAAGACTGCCTGAAGCTGGAAGACCGAAGTCGGAAGAATTCAACCATCACCATTGCACATCCCCAGTTCTCCCCTTTGGGGAGATGTCCGCAGGACAGAGGGGTTATCCAGTCGTCAGACCGGGACAAATTCCAATTCTCCAATTATCAAATCAAGACTCCCTTCCTCCCTGCTGTTTTCGTACTTTTGTTGCAGATTTAAAGGAAGCGATGCGACAAAAACTGAAACTGGTGGACCTGGACCCTTGGTTGGAGCCGAGTGCAGACGATATTGAGGACCGGTACAACCGTTATCTGCAACGTAAAAAGGCCATCGAACAAGACTTTGGCAGCCTGACCCATTTCGCCGGCGGCTACAAATATTTTGGTATCCATTACGATGCCAAGCGCAGGGGCTGGACTTACCGCGAATGGGCGCCACAGGCCCGAGCCCTGTTTCTGACAGGCGATTTCAACAACTGGGATCGCTTTTCCTGCCCACTCACCAGAAACGAATTCGGTATATGGGAGATTTTTCTGGACGAAAAAGACTACGCGAGTCGCTTCGCCCACGGCAGTAAGATCAAAGTGCTGGTGGACTCGCAAAAGGGACTGAACTACCGTATCCCGGCTTACATCACCCGTGTAGTGCAGGACGAGGATACCAAAAATTTTTCCGGCCAGCTCTGGTTTCCGGAGGCTTTCGACTGGCAGGGTGACAATTTCCGCCCTGGGCGCGGCGAAGAGCTTTTCATTTACGAAACCCATGTGGGGATGGCCCAGGAAAAAGAAGGTGTGGGAACCTACAAAGAGTTTACCGAAAATGTGCTTCCCCGCATCAAGGCCGCCGGCTACAACGCCATCCAGCTGATGGCCATCCAGGAGCATCCCTATTACGGTTCGTTCGGTTACCACGTGTCCAGCTTCTTCGCACCTTCTTCGCGTTTCGGAACACCGGAAGAGCTGAAAACACTCATCAAAACCGCCCACGGGATGGGCATTGCCGTCGTCCTCGATATCGTGCATTCGCATACGGTCAAAAATACGGTGGAAGGCATCAACGAGTTCGACGGTTCCGACAGTCAGTACTTCCATTCCGGAAGCCGCGGCGAACACCCCCAGTGGGACTCCAAGATTTTTGATTACGGAAAAACGGAGGTGCTGCGCTTTTTGCTCTCCAACGTCAGGTACTGGCTTGAAGAATTTCATTTTGACGGATTCCGTTTTGACGGGGTGGGTTCGATGATGTATTTTCACCACGGACTGGAGACCATCGACAGCCGTGACAAATATTTCAGGCAGGGGGTGGAGTGGGATGCCATTGCCTACCTGCAACTGGCAAATTCAGTGGCCCATGAAATCAAACCCGGATCGGTGACCATCGCCGAAGACGTTACCGGCATGCCGGGCCTCACTTCCCCCGTGGATGACGGCGGTTTGGGTTTCGACTACCGGCTGGGTATGGGTGTGCCTGACTTCTGGATCAAGCTGCTGAAAGAATACAGGGATGAGGACTGGAACATCCACGAAATGTGGCATGTACTCAACGACCGGCTGCCCCACGTGAAAACGGTAGCTTACGCCGAGTCGCACGACCAGGCCCTGGTGGGTGACAAAACCATCGCCTTCCGTCTGATGGACAAAGAAATGTACTTCCACATGCACAAGGACGACGACAACCTGGTGATTGACCGCGGCATCGCCCTGCACAAGATGATCAGGTTGTTTACCATTTCGCTGGGCGGGCAGGCGTATCTGAATTTCATGGGCAACGAATTCGGCCACCCTGAATGGATTGACTTCCCCCGCGAGGGCAACAACTGGAGCTACAAGTACTGCCGCAGGCAGTGGTCGCTGGTGGACAATCCCGAACTGAAATACCGCTACCTGGGTGATTTTGACAAAGCCATGATCCGTGTCATCAAAGAAAACAAAGTGATGAGTTCGCTGTTTGCACAGCAGTTGAATATGGACGAGCAAAACAAAACCATCGTTTTTGAACGAAGGAACCTGATCTTTGTTTTCAATTTTCACCCCTCCGCTTCAATCCCCGACTACCGCTTCCCCGTTCCCGAAGCAGGCAACTACCAGATCATTTTGAATTCCGACAACCAGGCTTTCGGCGGACACGGCCGGCTGGATGAAAGCATCCTTTACCCTGCCGTAAAACAAGGAGACAGCTACTTTGTCAGTATCTACAACACCAACCGGACGGCGGTGGTGATGGAGAAAGTTGAAAGTTGAAAGTTGAAAGTTGAAAGTTGAAAGTTGAAAGTTTTGTAGGTGCACTACGGCTCGTAAATGATTTTCCGGTACATTGACTGGTTTCCGGCCCTGAGTTGCAGCAGATAGATGCCGGAACCGACAGGGGAGTCGTTTAAGTTAAACGAAAGCCCGGCCTCGCCCTGCGGGAGTTCGCCCCGGAAAACGGTCAGCACTTCCCTGCCCTGCAGGTCAAAAAGGCTGATGCTCACCTCCTGTTTTTCCAGCATCTCAAATTGCAATTGGACCGTGCTGCCGGTAGGATTGGGAAAAACCTTCAATTGGTTGTTACGAACCAATGGAAGTTCGTTGATGCCGGAAATGATGGTCCTGGCCGAGTCCACGTACTCGGCAAACACACCGCCCAGGCTTGAAGCAATCTGCAAGAGCGGTATCTTTTGTCCTTTGCCCAGCCACTGGTAAAGGGTGTAATCACGACTGTAAGGAATGCCAATTTCCAGCGAATCCATATAAAGGCTGTCGGTTTCGGTGACCTCCGATTTGATGCGCAGCACCTCAAACGTTCCGTAGGGTGTGATGAGTGTTCCCCAGCCGTCCACCGTATCCACATGTGTCCGGGTTTTCTCCAGGTAACCTACGGACGGCAGTTCCTGCGCAAAATGCGCTTGCGACGACCAGTTCGTTCCGTAATCCATCGGGAATTTGTACACCAAATCAGGATCATCGTAAAAAATGGGAAAAGGAAAGTCAAAAATACTGACACCCAATCCGATGGCCCGGTAGCCGTCGTTTTTCTTTTTGTAAAAATCGTATTGGTCGCTGAAGGGAAAGCCGGGAATGGGGAGCCCTTCAAAACCTTTGACCCCAAAATCGGAGCTGATGCCGAATAACCAGTAAATAAGCGGCAGATCAAACGGACTTAAGAAGGTATCTACACGCTGCCTGATGGGAATCAGTTGTGAAAAATCCCACAGGAAATCCTCACCGGTTTCGGTGAAATCAATAAATTCCAGGTTTAGCCCGATGCTGCTGCGTACCGTGTCATCCTTTGAGGGCATGTCGGACTGGTCGATGGTAATCTGGCCGTTTGCAGAAATGGAAAGGCCCGTGAGCAGTAAAAATACAGGCAGTAATTTTACAGTATTGCAAATAAGTTTTTTCATGGTTTTTCTTTTTTCTTTTTCTTCTTTTTTACCTTTTTGGGTTTTGTCCGCCTGAACAATTCGGCAAAAGTAGTAAACTCCTTGCGGAAAGCGATGCCCACGCCCTGGGTGTAGGGCGACACCTTGTCGTAATTGCTGTAGTTGTACCAGGAGTTGACGTTGGAATGATTGAATACCTTTAAATACCACTGTCCGTCAGGGGTGAGCTTGTAACCGATGTCCACATCGCCCACGATGTTGCTGGCATTTTGCGATGAGCGGTCGTAAGTGAGGCCGAAATTGCCATCAATGGTCAGCCTGTCGTTGAACAACTGGGTGGACAGGGCCACCTCGAACTCTTCCTGTGTAACCTGGTCGCCGGGCTTGTAGTTGACCCCGATGTCGAAATCGTCGCTGATGCGTGAAAGCATGCTGCTCAACTGGTTGGTCAGCACACTGTAGTAAGCCGAATTGAGGCCGACGTTGGATGCGTTGTTAAAGCTGAAGGTTCCCAGCACCAAAAGCGAAATCATCTGCTGATTTACGATGGCCTGGTTGGTGGTATCCAGCGAGGCATACACCATGCGCTGCAGGTCGGGGTCCAGGTCAGGGAACTTGATCTCGAACCGCACATCGGGGTTCAGCATTTCGTTGGTCAGGATGACATAGCAATCCACGTTGACCTTGTTTTTGTAGTTGGCCGATGAGTCGATTTGTATGCCCAGGCTACTCAGGTTTGTTTTTACTTTGTACAATCCCCTGATATTGATGTTGGCCTGATAAGGGTCGCCGGTCCAGGCAATCCGGCCGCCTTCGACCAGCTCAAAACGTTTATTCACCAGGTTGCCGATGGTAAAATGAAACATCCCCTTGATCACGGTGTAGTCGCCTACAATTGTAAAATCACCCTCGGTGTTGGTATGAATGGACAAATCCCCCCTGCCTTCAGAATGAATGGTTCCCATGTCGCCGGGCATGGAGATGGAGACTGTCGCATCCGGTGTTACTTTCAACTTGAGTTTTATATCATATTTAAGTTCGTCTTGCAGTTTCTTTTTGCGTTCTTCCGCCATCAGCGTATCCATTTCCAGTTCCAGGGAATCGGTTATCCTATCCACGCACATAATGTAATCCTTGTCGGAAATCTCCACCGAATAGTCCAGGGGTAAATACACATGGGTTCCCTTTTTGCTTGCTACTTTGATGTCGAGATTGATATCGGCAGGGCTGCCGCTGACAAGAATATCGCCCGAAGTGATGGCGGTACCGTAGTAAAGACTGTTCATGTGCCGGTCGGTGTTGAAAAAGAGAAGTTGGTCGGTGGTGACTTCCAAATTGAATTGAAAGTCCCTGAAAAAATGGTGATTGAGGCTGCCCACAATGTTGGCATGATTGCCCAGTGTGTCGTAAATGATCACCTTGTCGAAGATGATCTCATCGGGTTTGAACTCCAGGCTGTTGGAAAAAGAATACCTGGTGTTCAGGTAGTTGATCACCAGGCTGGTGCGGTGCAACTTTGCCGTGCCTGTGAGCTGCGGATCCTGGATTGATCCTGTGAGCTTTAATCGACCGTCGGCCATGCCTTCCAGGTCTGAAACATAGTCGTAGAAAAATGTTTGCAGGGGGCGCAGCCTGAAACGGTTGAATACAATGTCAAGGTCGAGCGATTCTTCCTCCCTGAAAGGATAGTAGTAGCCGTCAACTGCCATGATCTCGCCCTTGCCCTGGGTGCCTTCTTTTACAATTTGCATTTTTACAAAGACAGAATTCAGGGTGTTGTCCCAGGTATTCATCAGGCGGGCATCGCCCAGGTATTCGTTGTTAAAATACAAAGAACGGATGTTTAAATTGGAGATCACAGCCGGTTTTCCGCTCACGCGCGAGAAGTCAAGGTAACCGTTGGCAAACCCGTCGAGGTTTATGCCGAGGGGTTGTGTCACCAGGTCTAAGTTCGACAGGTTCCAGTTCCGGAAAACCAGTTGCAGGGTGTCGTCGTGGACGGTGGAATATTTGCCGTCAATTTCCAGCTTTGAACTGCCGCCGGTAATGACAAAGTTCCTGAAGGCAATGTCGGTGCTGTAGGTGACGATGCTGTTGTTGCCGGCAATGTGCCAGGCAGTGTCATTGACCATAACATCAGACTTGTCAACCACGAAGATGGCTGTTTTCTGTTTTGTTGCAAAATAACCCTCAATCAGGCCATAGTTTTGCAATAAGCTGTCGCGGTTGTCCCAGTAAATACCATAAGAAAGGCTGTCGTTGCCCACATCGGCCCTGACCTCCAGATTGTCGATTCCCAAGACGGCCTTATCGCTTTCGGTACTGTCCTTAATGATCACCCTTTGGTTGTTCAGTGCGGCAAATATTCTTCCCTCACGGGACTTGACCGTGAAGTTGTTTTCAAGGAAGCGGAGCCCCTCATACTCAACATTACCGGCTGTCAGACCACCATCCATCGCATTGCCGGCAAAGTCAATCTTTCCGTAGGCTTTGGCCCCCGGGGCGATGTACAAGCCGGGCACCAACTGTTCTTCGATGATCCGGCTTTTTTTCAGTTCTGCCGTAAAAAGCAGGTGGTTCTCTCCGGCAGTTTGCACAGCCAATGCTTTTTCGCCGAAGTTGTAATAATGATTGAGCAAACCGGTGAGCTGTAAAGGAACTGTCGTGATGTCATATTTTCCCTCCATGTCAAAATCAAACAAATCCGATCGCAGCTGGAGGCTGTGTGTGCCGTCAGTGTCGAGGCTTTTTGTGAGTGTCAGGCTGTCGAGTTCGTAAACCGACTGTCCAAAATGCAATTGACCCTTTTTGAGACTGAAGTTGCCTGTCATCGTTGCCGGATCGAAACCGGTGAGGTTCAGTGAGACGTTTCCTGCAAGTCCGAAATCGCTGAGGGGGGCAAGGCCGAGGGCATACAGGTCGGCACGAATGATGCGTGAATTGATATACAGCACGGGTTGTTGTACCAATGACAAAACAAGGTTGGCGCCAAGCATCAGGTGTTTGTCGCCAATGCGGATATTGGCTTTCAGCGAATCGTTGGCGTAACGCCCGTTCAGCTTGACACGCTTGTAGCTGTAGCCCATAAAGTCCGCTGCCGCCAGCATGGCTTTGCCGCTCAATTTCAAATCCTTAACAGATTGGCCGTAACCGTGGACAGTCATGTCCAGATTCATCTTTCCCAGCACGGGGCTTTGTCCGAGCAGCTGTCCCACATCCACACTATCGCCTTTCAGGCCGAGTGTAAAAAACAGGCTGTCCGGCCTGGTGTTGTTAAAGGACAGCCGGGCATCAATTTCGCCTTCGTCGGCACGGATTCTCATCCTGGTGACAAAATCGTTGTAATAGCCTTTAAAGTGTCCCCGCAGGCTGAAAACTTCGTCGCAATTAACTTCGTCGCTCAGGTCGATGTGTTGTTCGTCGGTGGGCAGCGAAAAACGGCGGAGGTCACAGGCCGTCAGGGTAAGTTCCCTGAAATCTGCCTGCATGTAAGACGAAAAGAAATCCGGAAGGCCCCGGATGGAAGCGTCGGTGGCAAGTCTTGTGTTCTCGCCGAAGTGAATGCGCAAATCCCTGGCTTTTAAATTGCTGACAGGTCCATGAACCTCGCCGGTAATCCCGATCTTGTTGGGCATGCGGAACATGATCTCGGCAAAGTAACCCAGGTCTGCCATTTCAAGTGTGGTCGGTCTGAAGACCCCCTTCATTTCCACCGAATCGATGAAATGGCTGTAGGCGCTGTAGGAATGATAATTGAAATCCAGGTCCATGTCCAGGCTGGAGTTGGCAATGTGGATGTGCAGGTCTTTGGCGTGCAGGCCGGTAGAGCTCAGGCTGAAGTCCGTCCGCATGGTGTCGATGGTGACACCGCAGTGCTCCCTGGCACTGAGGTGGTCGATGCGAAAGTTCAGCGAGTCGTTGATGAGGGTAAAATGTGTCGCATCAATGGTGATGCTGTCGATGAGGATATCGGCGTAGTCCATCGCCATTCCGTGGTCGTAGTATTTCGTCCGGTCGAAAAAGCGGAAGCCGGAGTTGGTGAGTTTCAGTTTTTCCACCTTTAGTTTGAACTTTCCGCTCCCGCCATCCGGTGAGCCGCTCAGGTCGTTGATCAGCATCGTCAGGTTGTAGTCTTCATCGCCCTGGTATCTGCCGTAGGAAACGATGGCGCCATCCAGTTCCAATTGTTTGAAACGGAGAATAAGTAGTCCCCAGTTGGCAAAACGGGGACGTGCACGCAGGTGTCTGATGCCGATCATCGGATTGCCATGGTGATCGTCTATTCGCAGACCTGCCAGGTCGAGGCCATCGAAAAAATCCACTTTCAGGTTTTGGATCAGCACTGTCCGTCCGATGCCTTGAGACAGCAGGCGGGTGAGCATCTTTGCCGAGAGTGTTTGTACCATGGGGTCCCTGAACAGGAAACTCAGCGCAAAGGGTATGGCCAGAACCACCAGTACTGCATTGAGCAATAACAGCCGAAGTTTTTTTCTTCTATTTTTGCCGGACGCTTTATTTGTCAAACCTTATGTATATTTTAGGCATCGAATCATCGTGCGACGACACTTCGGCAGCCGTGCTGCAAGACACCCGGATTTTGTCGAATGTTATTGCCAGCCAGGATGTTCACCAAAAATTTGGTGGTGTGGTGCCCGAACTTGCTTCGCGGGCACACCAGCAAAACATCATCCCGGTCGTTGAAGTCGCCCTTCACAAAGCAAAGATAGAGAAAAAACAGTTGGATGCCGTGGCCTTTACCCGTGGGCCGGGACTGCTGGGCTCGCTGCTGGTGGGTACTTCGTTTGCCAAGTCGTTTGCACTGGGGCTGGGCATTCCGATCATTGAGGTGGACCATCTCCAGGCCCACATTCTGATGCATTTTATTGACGACGGTACCGAGGGCGGGCATCATCCGGAATTTCCTTTTCTGTGCCTGACGGTTTCGGGCGGACACACCCAGATTGTTCAGGTCAACAGCGCATCCGAAATGGTTGTTCTTGGTAAAACCATTGACGACGCCGCTGGCGAAGCTTTCGACAAAGCGGCCAAGATCATGGGATTGCCCTATCCCGGTGGCCCTGAGATTGACAAGCTGGCCAAAAGCGGAAACCCGCTGGCCTTTTCGTTTCCGGCCTCCAGCATGAAAGGACTCGACTACAGCTTCAGCGGACTGAAAACTTCCTTCCTCTATTTTCTCCGCGACCGGCTGAAAGAAGATGATCAATTTATCGAAAAACACAAGGCCGACCTGGCTGCCTCCGTTCAGCACACCATCATCAAAATGCTGCTCAATAAAGTGAAGCGGGCCATTACCGAAACGGGCATCCGGCAAATTGCCCTGGCGGGCGGCGTGTCGGCCAACTCGGGGCTGCGGCTGGCTTTGCTGAAGATGGCCGCTGAAAACGGCTGGGAGACTTTCATCCCCAAATTTCAGTACACCACTGACAACGCCGCCATGATTGGCATTGCAGGATATTTCAAATACCTGGAGGGTGACTTTGCCGGCCAGGATGTTGTGCCTTATTCCAAGAGCCGGTAACAATAAATGGTTTCTTTTCGCATAGCTGACTACAAGCTTCCTGATTGCTACCTTAAAAGTTTAAAACCTTCATGCTTCTGACAGCGCAGGCATTCTGTTTAGGCTTTAATGAAGAATAATACGTACTTTTACAGGCAGCTAACCATCGTCTGATAAATTGTCCGCATAAACCCAAATATTCTGATTTATTCTATTTCGGTCGTCAGCAAGTGTCCGACAGGCTTTTGCCAGAGTGGCAATATGCACGGCCGGATTGGGATCTTATGATAATTATTTCCCCGGTTTCATATCAGTAAATCAATCGAAATACAATGAAAATCGTCATAATCTTCATTTTAAAAGCAAACATCATTTCTTCAGCTAAGAAAGTATTGAAAAATCATTACGCTGCCGATGCCCTTATTGAAATAATAAAGGGATACAAGAAAAGGCTGCGTCAGCTCAATGCTGTTGCTCCGGAAGAAGATACACCAGGTGGTCGTATTATGGTTGATTTAGCTGTTATGTCTGTTGCTTTTTTTCAGGAACTGAAGGAAAGAGGGCAAAGTAAAGAAAGTGCAACAAAAATCTTATTTGACGTTACCTGGCTTGTGTATCAGAAAATGGCGAAACTTACATGGTTTGTCAGCGGTATGGGAGCAAAATCAACCTATTCTCATTTGCAAAAAGCTACCGGTATGTTCAGGAGATTTCCCTTCAGCCAGCCTTCTTATATCTGGGAGGACGTCGATACAGAAAGGGATATCATCGGGTTTAATTGTTTGAAATGCCCTGTTGCCGAATATTTCATATCGCACAACCTGGCAGAAGTATGCGTCGAAACATGGTGCAACCTTGATTATCCACTTGCGGATAAGATTTGGCACTCGGAATTAATAAGAACAGGCAGTATTGCAAGCGGTTCGGAGATTTGTGATTTCAGGTGGAAAGTAAAATCTTAGTGAAAACAAAACAATTGACCCAAAGTCGTCATTTGAATGCAATTCCGAATAACGGCCATGAGAGCTTAATAGTTGTAAACTATCGAAACAAAGTAGTGTCAAGTTTAGAAACTGAGGTTTGGGATTTGTTTGGGGTAATTAGATCAATTGGAAATTCGTACTTACAATCTTCCCACCGGTGAATCCGGGTTAATACCAATGCGTTCTGGTTGCGGTTTTCCCTCAATGCATTTTCAACTTCCTGTTCGCGACATATCTCCGATTTTGAATGCCTTTCGAAGAAAAACTTGACAAAAGGGACAAAATGATGTACTTTTAGTGTTTTCTATTTATCACACCTGCACGACATCAATGTCCGCCAAAAGTTTTTTATAATTCCGTTTCAACCTTTGCCCGGGAATACAAGGACTGGAGTTGTAATGAAATAAAAGCAGGAGAGTCGGGCAGGGGGACAACCAACAAAAATCAATTAACTAAAACTTTCCACCATGAAAAAATTAAAACTTTTCTTAACGGCAATCATCCTGATGGCAAGCTGCGGCTTAGCAGCACAGGTAGCCATTAATACCGATGGCAGTAGCGCGAACAGCTCGGCCATGCTGGATGTAAAAAGTAGCAGTAAAGGCTTATTGCTGCCACGGATGAACACCTTTCAAATGAGAAGTATTGATAGTCCGGCAGCCGGACTTGTTGTTTTTAATACCGATTCTTCTGATTTATTTGTATTTAATGGTAGCAACTGGATTGCTAATTGGGATACAGGCGATACCATTAGCAGTTGGTCTTGCGGATTTGTAACTGACGTTTCAGGTAACATTTACAATACCGTAAAAATAGGCACACAGTGCTGGATGAAGGAAAACCTGACAACCACCAAGTACAATGACGGTACCGGCATACCCCTTGTAACAGATGATTCAATATGGGGCAGTTAAACAACACCGGCCTATTGCTGGTACAACAACGACTCGGGCACTTATGGCGCTGTTTACGGGGCGCTGTACAACTGGTACGCGGTAAATACGGGCAACCTTTGCCCCACCGGCTGGCACGTGCCCACCGATGCCGAGTGGACAATGTTAACTGATTACCTGGGCGGCCTGGGCGTGGCCGGTGGCAAACTAAAGGAAACCGGAACTGTACACTGGTATTCCCCCAATACAGGCGCAACCAACGAAACCGGCTTTACGGCCCTGCCGGGTGGTTCGCGTTACGGCTATGATCCAATAGGCGGGGGTGGACAATTCGGCTACCTTCGCAACTTTGGCTATTGGTGGAGCGCTACGCCGAATGGCTTCTCATACTCCTGGGACCGTCGAATGTACAAAGGTGACGACAACGTTGTCAGATTTAGTTATGAGCAGCCGGTGGGGCAATCTGTCCGTTGCCTGAAGGATTAAGGCACTGTACTTTTGTGCGGTTTTGTTTTTATTGGAAAGGGGGATGTGCCTGCCAAAGGAGAAACCGGTTTCGCAGTGAGGGGCAGTTCTTGTGAAATTTAGCCGCGAATGAGGTTCGTCCAATGAAAAAAAACCTATCTTTGCAAAAATTTTCAACATGAAATTGATCCGGATCCATCATCATTCTCATAATTGCACTCAGGCGATATGGAAATGATGTATGTAAATTAAAGATATTTCAAAAACCCGTCTGAGTAAATCAGACGGGTTTTTTGTTTTATGCCCCAAGGTTTACTCAGACTAAAAAAATTAAAATGAGTAAACTGAAAATTGCAGTCCAGAAAAGCGGACGATTAAATCAAAATTCCCTTCAGCTGTTAAAAGATTGCGGAATAACAATCAGCAACGGTGAAGACCAGCTTAAAGTAAGCATTCCCAATTTCCCCCTGGAGATCTTATATTTAAGAAACTCGGATATTCCTCAATATCTGGAAGACGGTGTTGCAGATATTGCCATAGTGGGCGAAAACCTGCTGCTCGAAAAGCAAAAAAAAGTAGCAATAGTTGAAAAGCTGGGTTTTTCGAAATGCAAGGTTTCGCTTGCTGTTCCCAAAGAAATCAAAGACGATTCGCTGTCCTATTTCGAAGGAAAGCGAATCGCAACCTCTTACCCGAACACCTTAGGTTCCTTTTTGCGGAAAAACAACGTTCATGCAGAAATACACATCATCTCCGGTTCCGTTGAAATTGCCCCAAACATTGGTCTGGCCGATGGCATTTGCGACATTGTAAGTTCCGGAAGTACACTCTTTAAAAACGGACTGAGAGAAACACAGGTCATTTTTAAATCGGAAGCGGTACTGGTCAAATCACTAAAACTTAATGAGCGAAAGGAACAAATTTTAGACAAACTCTTGTTCAGAATAAAAGCTGTGCTCAGGGCAAAGAACAGCAAATATATTTTAATGAATGTGCCCAATGCCAAAATCAAAGAAGTGAGCAGCATCCTGCCGGTGTTAAAAAGTCCGACCGTGCTTCCTTTGGCTGAAAAAGGCTGGAGTTCGCTGCACAGCGTAATTGATGAAACCCAGTTTTGGAATGTGATTGATGAATTGAAAAATGCGGGAGCGGAAGGCATTTTAATCGTCCCGATTGATAAAATGGTGTTGTAATGAAAGTCATAAAAAACCCTGGCAGAAAAGACTGGGAAACACTGGCCCGGCGACCGGAAATTGAAAACAGGAAACTGACAAAGATCGTACAGGGCATTTTGAAGGATGTTCAGCTTAATAAAGATAAGGCACTTTTTCAGTTTGCCGAAAAGTTTGACAAGGTACAATTGGAACAAATTGAAGTAACGGCATTAGAAATTCTCTCAGCAAAATATTTAGTTTCTGATCGGCTAAAAGCTGCAATGGACATCGCGAAACAAAACATCGGGAAATTTCACGCATCACAAAAAACAGGGGAACAAATCGTTGAAACTGCCCGGGGTGTTAAGTGCTGGAGAAAAAGTGTTGGAATTGAAAAAGTGGGTTTATACATTCCCGGTGGCTCTGCACCCCTGTTCTCAACCGTTTTAATGCTGGGGATCCCTGCAAAACTGGCAGGCTGCAACGAAATCGTTTTGTGCACGCCACCGGATCGAAAAGGCGAAATACATCCGGCGATGCTTTATGCCGCAAGTCTGGTTGGTATCAGCAAAATATTTAAGGTGGGGGGCGCCCAGGCCATTGCCGCGATGGCTTTTGGTACGGAAACAATTCCAAAGGTTTACAAAATATTCGGTCCCGGCAATCAATTCGTAACCAAAGCCAAAGAAATGGTACAGCAGCAAGGCGTTGCAATCGACCTGCCTGCCGGACCAAGCGAAGTTTTAATCATTGCCGATAAAACCGCCATCCCTGAGTTTGTTGCCGCCGATTTGTTGTCACAGGCAGAGCACGGGCTTGACAGCCAGGTTGTTTTGGCTTCGGACGATGCGCCCACTATGCATAAAACATTCATCGAACTGGAAAAGCAACTGGAACAGTTGCCACGGGCTGAGCTTGCTGAAAAAGCACTTCAGAACAGCAAATTCATCTTATTTAACAGTATTGACAGATGTATTGAATTCAGCAATTTCTATGCTCCCGAGCACCTCATCATCGCATCGGAAGAATCATCGGAATACGTCAATAAAATAGTGAATGCAGGTTCTGTGTTTCTGGGAAATTACAGTTGCGAAAGTGCAGGAGATTATGCAAGCGGAACAAACCACACACTGCCAACCAACGGCTTTGCAAGAAGCTACAGCGGCGTTTCCCTGGACAGCTTTCAGAAAAAAATAACCTTTCAGAAACTGAGTGAAAAAGGAATAGCAACCATTGGGCCGGCCATTGAAACGATGGCGGAAGCAGAGGGGCTTTCGGCACATAAAAATACGGTGTCTGTCAGAATAAAAAAGATAAACAATGTTTAAACTTGAAAACATCGTCAGGGCGAATATTCTGTCGCTTCAGCCCTATTCCAGTGCCAGGGATGAAACCGTTGGCAATTCAGGAATTCTTCTGGATGCCAATGAAAATCCTTATGGCAAGCTGAACAGGTATCCTGACCCGCATCAAAAAGAACTGAAACGAAAGTTAGCCGGGCTGAAAGGGGTTAAAAGCGAAAATGTGTTTGTGGGAAACGGCAGTGATGAAGTAATTGATCTGGCCTTTCGCATCTTTTGTAATCCAAACGAAGACAAAGCGCTGACTTTTTCTCCGACCTACGGCATGTATGCCGTTTCCGCTGCCATCAATCATGTAGAAATGATTGAGCCTCCGCTGACAAAGGAGTTTCAGATAGATTTAAAGCTAACCGTTGATTACCTGGCAGACAGCAGGCTGAAACTCATTTTTATCTGCTCGCCCAACAATCCAACCGGTAACCTGATAAACCGGAATGACATCGAATACCTGTTAAACAACTTCAACGGCATTGTAATTATTGATGAAGCCTATGTGGACTTTAGTTCTTCTGCTTCCTGGATAAAAAGTTTGGAGCAATATCCCAACCTGATTGTGAGTCAAACCTTTAGTAAAGCCCGGGGACTGGCAGGTGCGAGAGTCGGGATGGCCTATGCAAAGGAGAACATCATTCAGTTGTTTAACAAAGTGAAACCACCTTACAATGTGAGCGAGCTCAACCAAAAAGCAGCAGTCAAGGCATTGTCCGACACCGTTCGGTTTAACCGGAACCTTCAAACAATAAAGCAGGAGAAAGCGAAACTGGAAAAAGAGATCGGCCGCTTAAAACAGCTTGTAAGGATTTATCCTTCCGATGCCAATTTCCTGCTGGTGGAGGTCACTGATGCCGGCAGGATTTATGATGAATTAATCAAGCAAAATATTATGATACGAAACAGAAGCAACATCCTAAAAAACTGCCTCCGGATTTCCGTTGGAACACCCGATGAAAATGAGCAGTTATTAACTGCTTTAAAAGCATTGGACTTGCAAAGCTTCAGATAGTGACCATAAAAAAATGGCCGCGGATGCGCGGATAGGTGTAGGCACATCCGCGTCAATAAAAAAAGTAATTGAATTGAATGTAAAATCCGGAACAGATGAAAAATGTACTTTTTATTGACAGGGACGGAACACTGGTCGTGGAGCCTCCCGGAGACAATCAACTGGACAGCCTGGAAAAACTGGAGTTCTATCCCGGCGTATTTCAGTGGTTGTCAAAAATTGCCGGCGAACTGGATTACGAACTGGTGATGATAACAAACCAGGATGGTCTGGGGACGGATTCATTTCCCGAAGAAAGCTTTTGGCCTGTCCAGAACAAAATCATTCAGGCATTAAGAAATGAAGGAATTGAGTTTAGCGAAGTCCTGATAGACAAAAGTCTTCCCGAAGACAACGCGCCTACCCGAAAACCCGGAACAGCTTTGTTAAACAAATACATTTACGGAGACTATGACTTAGCCGGTTCCTATGTAATCGGAGACCGGTTAACGGACATTGAGCTGGCGAAAAACCTGAACTGTAAAGCCATCTTTCTCGGTGACGAAAAGAGGATTGATGCAGCATTGACAACCACAGAATGGTCGGTTGTCTACTCGTTTTTAAAAGCGAAACCCAGAACAGCAACGATAAACCGGAAGACAAAGGAGACCGCCGTTTTTATTGAAATCAATTTAGACGGTTCGGGAGAAAGTGAAATTTCAACCGGTATAGGTTATTTCGACCACATGCTGGAACAATTGGCAAGACATGGAAATCTCGATTTGAAAATTAGCGTTCACGGCGACCTGGAAGTTGACGAACACCACACTGTCGAAGATGTGGCTTTGGCATTAGGCGAAGCCTTTAACACGGCATTAGGTTCTAAAAAAGGGATAGAGCGTTACGGTTTCCTGTTGCCGATGGATGACTGTTTGGCACAGGTTGCCATTGACTTTGGCGGCAGGCCATGGCTGATCTGGGATGTTCAATTCACAAGAGAAATGGTTGGCAAGATGCCTGCGGAGATGTTCTTTCACTTTTTTAAATCATTCAGCGATACGGCAAAGTGTAATTTAAACATCAAAGCCGAAGGCAAAAACGAACATCACAAAATTGAGGCAATATTTAAGGCCTTTGCAAAAGCAGTTAAAATGGCCAAATCCAAGACGGATAATTATTCCGTGCCGAGCACGAAAGGAAGTTTATGATCGCGATTATAAAATACAATGCAGGAAACATCAGCTCCGTGCAAAATGCCCTGATACGCCTGGGCTATCAATGTGTCATCACCAATGCGGCCGGTGAAATACTGGGTGCTGACAAAGTTATTTTTCCGGGTGTCGGTGAGGCGGGTTCCGCCATGAAGTATTTAACCGGAACCGGCCTGGATAAGGTAATCCTTTCCATTGACAAACCGTTTCTGGGCATTTGTCTGGGCTTGCAGTTGATGTGCGCGTCTTCAGAAGAAGGAAACACCGGATGCCTGGGCATTTTTGACACGAAAGTGAAAAAATTTCCTGCGACGGACAAAGTGCCTCACACCGGTTGGAATAATTTTTCAAGTCTTAAGGGAGAATTGTTTAAAAATGTCAACAAAAAGAATGACGTTTACTACGTTCACAGCTACTATGCCGAAATCAATGAGCAAACCGTCGCCACCTGCAATTACATTAAGCCATTTGGTGCGGCCATGCAGAAAAATAACTTTTATGCTACCCAGTTTCACCCGGAAAAATCAGCAGGTGTCGGCGAGCAGATTCTTAAAAACTTCTTAGCCTTATGAAACTGATTCCGGCAATAGATGTCTTGAACGGCAAATGTGTGCGACTGTCGCAAGGTGATTACAATACCCGAAAAGTGTACAACGAAAATCCTTTGGAAGTTGCCAGGGAATTTGAAGACAACGGCATTCAATATTTACACCTGGTAGATTTGGACGGGGTCAGGGCAAAGCACATTGTCAATTACAAAGTGCTGGCATCAATCAGCTCCGGCACAAATCTGAAAGTTGATTTTGGAGGCGGCTTAAAAAGTGATGAAGACCTGAAAATTGCATTTGATTGTGGTGCAAATCAAATAACAGCAGGAAGTGTCGCGGTAAATAATCCTGATTTGTTTTTAAAATGGCTGAACCGTTACGGCAACGAAAAAATCATTTTGGGAGCAGATTTCAGAAACAGAAAAATTGCAATCAACGGCTGGCTGGAAAGTACGGTGCTGGATGTAATTGAGTTTATAAAGAGCTACGAAGCAAACGGCATCCGACACGTTATCTGTACAGATATCGCCAGAGACGGAATGTTGCAGGGCGCTTCCAACACTTTGTACATTGAAATTCTGGAAAAAACAAAAGTCAGCTTAATTGCCAGCGGAGGCGTTTCTTCCATAAAAGATTTAGAAACGTTGAAAGAAACGGGTTGCGAAGGAGCCATCATTGGCAAAGCAGTTTACGAAGGGAAAATTACATTAAAAGAACTCCGGAAACTATGTTAAAAAAGAGAATAATTCCCTGTTTGGACATTCGGAACGGGCGGACTGTAAAAGGCATCAATTTTATTAAGCTGAAAGACGCAGGCGATCCCGTTGAGCTGGCCAAAAGTTATG
>JAJRWG010000198.1 GCA_024276895.1 Bacteroidota bacterium | reverse complement strand
CGGTCGTCGCCCGACTGAACGGGCAAATGAATTTGTTTGGCCAGGCAACGGTAACGGGCGATGGTTTCCAGCACGTCATCGCCCATGTCGCGCGGATGGGGTGAGGTGAAGTACACCCAGAAATCTTTTCCGCTTTCGTCGCCGTAACGGCCGATGCGATCCAGCAGCCGGGCAAAGCTGATCTCTTTTCCTTTCTTGTCCAGTCCGTACGAGTTGACGTTTTGTCCCAGCAGGGTAACGGACTTAAAGCCTTTGTCCACCAGTCGTTTCAGCTCGTCCAGAATTTCGTCCGATGCACGTGAAACCTCGCGTCCGCGGGTGTAGGGGACGGCACAGTAGGTGCAGAACTTGTCGCAACCGTTCTAGATGGGGATGTAGGCCTCGAAACCCGAACCGTACTTGGGGTCGATATTCCAGAAGTCTTCAATGTGGGTGTTGGTTTCCAAAACGGAGGGTTTGCCGTTGCCACCGGGCAACTCCGCCGGTCTGATTCCCGGCTGCGCCGGGTTGAACTCCGCCTTTTTTTCCTTTTGCAGATCGTCCCGGCCTTTGTCCAGCGGCTGCATCCCGGCAGGGGTGACCACGCCGTACTGGTGCAGCATCTCGGGAAGCGAGGGCAACTCGCTCATGGGGAAGATCAGGTCGAACAGTTTCAGGAATTGTTCCTTGTCGGCGGGAAGCACGCAGCCCGACACAAAGGTGATCAGACTCTTGCGGTTCTTCCACTTGTTCCACTTGTGGATTTTGGAATACACCTTGTCGATTCCCTTTTGCCGCACCGAACAGGCAATCACGCCCAGCAGGCTGGCTTCTTCCTCCCTGTCGGTTGACTCAAAGCCCATGCCCTCCAGCACCTTTTGGGTGCGCTCGCCGTCCGAAATGTTCATCTGGCATCCCAGCTGTACGATGTGGTACTTCATGGTTTGGAGTTCGAAAGTTTAAAGTTGAAAGTTGAAAGTCTGCTACGACAAAGGCGTGGTAAAAGTATTGCAGGCCTTCGACTTCCTTCAAAATTCATCATTCGTTAATCGATATTCGATATTCTATTCATCTCTTTTGAACACCGAATAACGAACACCGATTTAAGATTTGCCGTCGGCATTTCCTTCAACTGAACTTCCCTAAAAATACACTTCCGCATGAAGCTGTTCCGAGGGAAAACCTTTCTTGCTCAGCAGGTCCATGGCCTCGCGGATCATGTTGAAGTTGCCGCAAAAATAGCAAATCGTGTCTTTGTCGAAATCGTGCTGCCGGATGTAATCCGTCACACGTCCGTGGAAATCACCTTTCTTGTCGCCTGTGGTGCACAGCATGTAACGGTCGGGATCGTAGGTGTCTTTTTCGTAGGCTTCTTCGGTATAGCGCACGCCGTGCAACAGGGTGTAGTCCAGTCCGTCGATGCTTTTGACCATGCTGTGAAAAGGCGCGATGCCCGTTCCGCTGGCAACGAAGAGGAACTTTTTGCCCTGCCTGACGGCATCTTCTTCCAGCCCGAAGAAGCCCAGCGGACCTTCGATCTCCAGTTCGTCGCCCGGTACAAGCTTTTTCAGATTTTTTGAAACCAGTCCGTCGGTGATTTCTTTGATGAGCAATTCCAGGTTTTCATCCCGGTTCCCGCTGTAGATAGAGTACTCGCGTTTGTGAATACTGTCGGCACGGCCCATCAAAACATGCTGCCCGGGTTCAAAGTCCATGGCTTTGCGCTCAACTTCAAGAATGTAGGTGGAGTCGGTCAGGTTTCTGATGCCCAGCAGTTGGTGGTAGTTATTCAATTGCATTGTTCTCAGATAAAATTAAGCAAACGTCGCCGGTATCCGTTTCAGTAAAAACAAAACCCCCGCAAAACGATGTTCTTGGGGGCTTTTGTAGTCCGTACGGGATTCGAACCCGTGTTACCAGGATGAAAACCTGGCGTCCTGACCTGACTAGACGAACGGACCGTGGCGTCAATTGCGGCTGCAAAAATAGAAATAATTTTAATTGGACAAATTTTTCGAAAAAATTTTGGGATCGTTTTTTTTGAATGCAGCTTGCTGTAGGCTTTGAAATACGCGTGGGTACAAATCACCGGATGATGATCTTGCCATTGTCCTGCATTCCGTTACAGCGAAGTTTATAAATGTAGATTCCCGGGGCTAAAGATTGCGTGTTTAACAGAAAATTGTGCTCGCGAAAGGTGTAAGACACAATCTTTTGTCCCGATATGTTTCTGATCTCCAAGCTGATTCCGGCTGATAAATCATGTACCGCTTTATCCGATACGGAGAAATACATCAGATCGTCAGCAGGGTTTGGGAAAACCGCAACCCACTTTTCCTGTTCGGGAAGATTCAATGTTTCGTCATCCGTATTACCGGTCAGTACAGCGTATTCAATCCTGGTGACTCCATTAAAATTGACGATGTAAACAGCATTGTCAGGCCCCATTACCGAGTTGGTAAAATATTTGGAAATAAATGGGGCATTTTCATAAGTGAAAACAGTAGTATCTCCCGCTTCGTTCATAAAATAAAGTTTAGTGCGGGTTCTTAACCATGTATTATTGAAATCATCGGTATAAACTTCGAAATGAAAGCCATCTGCCTTGGGAACAATAAGTTTCCAATGTTCATTATTCTGAATATAGATAGATGTATCGGCCTTCAGCCACAATCTTCCAAGACTGTCTGCACGAATGCAATCGTAAGCACTGGCCGGTGGCAAATCCGAGTTAAACTGATTGTAATATGTTACCTCTTCGCCGTCATATTTTCCGATGACTTTATCCATGGAGACCCATATCTGACCATCAATGTCGCAACTTACAGCGTTAACCTCGGCCCACATGCCGATATGTTTCCAGTAAGGATCAGGATCCTTGTTTTTTTTATACAATCCCCTATGCGTTCCGATGTATGGCACTCCGTCGTGGCCGCCGGTGATGTCATTTATCGGTTTATTGTAATGAATAAAGTGCTCTTGCCAGCTTTGATCAGTAAATTGGTACACATAAGTGTAACCTCCACTAAAGTAAAGTGTTCCGTTACGTGGTTGCACAAACTTGTCGCTATATTCATAATTCCCGTCCATTTGCTCCCAATCGTCGTTTTCCCGAATGTAAAAATGGTATTCGCTAGCTACAACCTCACGTTCCTGGTCATTGAAAAAAAGGTCCTCGATATAGGCCGAAGGAAGATCGTCACATCCGATGCAGAATATTTCTTTGAATTCCTCATCCTCAAATGTGATCATTTGGTGTTTCCGGGGGTGAATCCATGCATTAAAAAAAGTTTTGTTTCTGTATTTATCGAAAAAAACATCCCCTAAATAGTGTATCGTGTCACCGCCCGGAACGCTGTCATTTACAAAAACATCTATGTCACCAACTTTTGGAACGGAAAGAAACCCAAATCTACCCGTGATTAAAACTGCCTGTTCGTTATTCTCGGCCAAACTCCAAAACCAATTCCCGATTTCAGGATAGTCATCAGCAAAAATTACATCGTATGAAACTCCGCTCCTGATGTAACAATAATTATCTGTCAGCACGTACAGTTTATTTCGGCTTGACCTATAAATTTTAGTAAGCCAACCGTAATAGCCCACCTCATCAACCAAATTAATATATGTCCAGGATCCGTTGTTATGGATCGTGACTCCAATTTCCGTTCCGATGTAAATAATCCCGTAATTGTCCATATACAAATAGTCGATTTCTTCGCCTCGAAGAACCCCCTCTTTGTCAGGCGGATAATAAAGCCAGGAACCGTCGGTATACCGAATGTATAATCCACTATCGGCCGTAGCAACCCATAAATTGTTGTCTTCATCAAATTCGATGAAGAACCTGCCTGTTTCGGGTAAAGGTGAGTTTTCGGAGTCGTATTGCTGAAAATCCGCTTCGTCAAATTTGTAAACTCCTGTCCGGTAGGAAGTCAGCCATAAAGCCGAGTCCTCATCAAAAGCAAAATCGTAAATATGGTTGTCCAGCAGTATGCTGTTGCTTCGTTTGTACCAATTGACAACGGAGTCATTCTCCGGATTGTATTCGATAAGCCCTTGGTAATAAAAGCTTGGAAAAAAAAGATTCGTTGTCGGCCCGAAGACAATTTCTCTGGCATTTCCACCGTAAAGAATGTTGTCGAATAAAATTGTATCCTGTGCGGCTAAGGGGACTGTAAGGGATAGGCATGTGAGAATAATTACCAGTTTGAGATTTTTCATAATCCAGTGTGTCGCGTATTTTCTACAAAGATAATGAAAATGCGTTCAAAATCAATCCGGAGAGTGCTGGGCTTCAACGAACAATCTTTTCCCGTTCGCAAAAAGAAGCAAGCCGGCATGCCAATAGACCATTAAGCGGTAATT
>JAJRWG010000197.1 GCA_024276895.1 Bacteroidota bacterium | reverse complement strand
GGCGGTGGTTCCGACCCGCCCGGCGAAATTGAGATCAATCCCGGACAGGATTACATCCTGAGTTATGACGTTAACCCACAGGATCAGAACACGCTGTACATTTCCAGTACCTCGGGAACCGATTTTGAAGCTATTAGCACGACAACACTCAAACGCCGGCCAAGCCTAGTTGACAATGGCTCGATCGGGGTCATGGTTACGGAGGGAAGTGAGATGAAAACCATCGAAATGACCTCTCCTTACAACGAAACCGTCATTTCACCCGATGTTATCTGGGATAATGTTGCGGTTTCCAAAGACGGAATGCGCATTGCAGCTATCACTACTGACATCGACTCGGCCATCTGGGTTTACGATTTCGGACTGTCGCAGTGGGCCAAATACCATTTGTACAGCCCGACCTTTTCTGAGGGCGTTATCATGGACAATGTACTTTATGCCGATGCCATCGAATGGGACTACACCGGACAGTATCTGGTTTACGATGCCTACAACGTAATTGATAACAACAGTGGTGAAAGCATCTATTACTGGGACGTAGGTTTCATCAAGGTTTGGGACAACAATTCCAATTCCTGGGGTGACGGCGAGATTTTCAAGCTGTTTACCGGCCTGCCCGAAGGGGTGAGCATCGGCAATCCCACCATTGCAAAAAATACACCCTACATCATTGCTTTCGATTTATTTGACGAAAACACGGGAGATATTGAAGTTTTGGGTGCCAACATTGAAACCGGCGATGTGCAAACCATCTTTCAAAATGACATCCTGGGGTTCCCCAATTACTCCAAGCTGGACGATAAGCTTGTGTTCGGTGCCACCACCAGCTCGGGTGAAGAGGTTGTTGCTGTTATAAATCTGCAGCCTGACAAAATTACTCCTTCCGGTGATGCAGGCCTGCTCATCAATGTAGCCAAATGGCCGGTTTGGTACGCCACCGGCAACAGAAACCTGACCGATGTGGAAGAAAACGGAGATTTGGGCAATGTGCTCACGAAAGTTTATCCCAATCCGGCAGGCAGCCAACTGAATCTGAATATTGTTACCGAGCATGCTGAAGATTTTGAGGTACGCATCTTCAACATTTACGGGCAATTGATCGTTGAAGAAAAAGGCATTACAAGCCCCGGTGCCATGCTCAAAACCATCGATATTGGCAATTTACCGAACGGAACTTACATGCTGACTGTCAGTGTAAACGGAAGGCAGTTCAACCACAAGATCGTCAAGACCAATTAGCAGCTGCTAAAAACCGTTTCCAAACGAAATGCGCCTTCGGCTCATTTTACCAGCAGGCACAGGATCAATTCTGTGCCTGCTGCCGTTTTAGCCGGCCTGCATCAGGAACCCAGCAATTTCAGCACTTCGTTGCGGTAGCTGTGGCCGATGGGGATTTCGTGGCCGGCGAGCTTGAGGCGGTTGCCTTCCAGCATGTCAATTTTGTCGAACTGCAAGATGAAAGACTTGTGCCCCCTGACGAAGTTTCCAGGCAAAATTTCCTGCAGCTTTTCAGGGGGTTGGTCTTTGCCTTGTCGCTCTGGGTTTTCAGGGATGGTTTTCTTTTGTTACCGGAAACCCCTGAATATCTGTAACGTGGCAGCTGCCGTTTCAATTTCAATTACTGTGCTTTTGGGTGTCCTTGCCCTTTTTGCACAAACCCGATAAAGCACTAAAAAAACATGTTGACTTTACTGTAAATATGCTTAGAAAAATGCCTTTTTTTCGGAAGCTAAGTTTTTGTTTGGCTTTAACTTTGTGAAACTCTGCGCCTTCTCAGTAGCGCTTTGTGCAACAGCTCAAGTTTTAAAGTGGAAGGCTACACCACAAAATTACACGAAGAAGCCACTGAGGCACCCAAAAAGACTACCGTTCTAAAATCCGGAAAAAGGATTACAGCACATCAAAATAACTTGCAGTCGTTGTCGGGCAAGCCCGAAAAGGTTGCCGGAACTTTGTTATTTTTGCGCCTCAAATTGAACGTCTTGAAACATGGAAATTCCCAGCAAATACAACCCGGCAAAAACCGAGGATAAATGGTACGCTTACTGGATGGAAAAGAAGTACTTCCACTCGGAGCCCGATGAGCGCGAGCCTTTTACCATCGTCATCCCCCCGCCCAACGTCACCGGCGTGCTGCACATGGGACACATGCTCAACAACACCCTGCAGGATGTGCTGATCCGCCGCGCGCGCATGCAGGGCAAAAACGCCTGCTGGGTTCCCGGCACCGACCACGCTTCCATCGCCACCGAAGCCAAGGTGGTAGGCAAGCTCAGGGAAGAAGGCATCGACAAGGCCGACATCAGCCGGGAAGAGTTTCTGAAACACGCCTGGGAATGGAAGGAAAAACACGGCGGCATCATCCTGGAACAACTGAAAAAGCTGGGGGCTTCCTGCGACTGGGACCGCACCGCCTTCACCATGGACGAGTCACTCTACGAATCGGTCATCGACGTGTTCATCGACCTGTACAACAAGGGGCTGATCTACCGCGGCGTGCGCATGGTCAACTGGGACCCCAAAGCCCAAACCGCCGTTTCGGATGAAGAGGTCATCCACAAAGAACTGCAATCCAAGCTTTACTACCTGAAATACCAGGTTGAAGGCGAGGACGATTTCATCCCCATCGCCACCACCCGTCCCGAAACCATTCTGGGCGATACGGCGGTATGTGTGCATCCCCAAGACGAACGCTTCACACGATTCCGCGGAAAAAGAGTCGTCGTCCCGCTGGTCGACAGGCCCGTTCCCATCATCCGTGACGAGTATGTGGACCGCGAATTCGGTACCGGCGCGCTGAAGATCACCCCCGCCCACGACATCCACGACTACGAACTGGGACTGAAACACAAGCTGGACAGCATCGACATTTTCAATGACGACGGTACCCTGTGCGAGAAAGCGGAACTTTACATCGGTAAAGACCGCTTTGAAGTGCGCGAGGAGATCGTGGCCGATCTGGAAAAAGCCGCCGCCCTGGTTAAAATTGAAGACTACATCAACAAAGTGGGTTTTTCGGAACGCACCGACGTGGTTATCGAACCCAAGCTTTCGCAGCAGTGGTTTTTGAAAATGAGCGAACTGGCCAAACCGGCGCTGGAAGTGGTGGAAAAGGACAGCATCCGTTTCCATCCCAAAAAGTTCAAGAACACCTACCGCCACTGGATGGAGAACGTCCGCGACTGGAACATCTCGCGCCAACTGTGGTGGGGTCAACGTATCCCCGTGTACTACCTGCCTGACGGCGAGTTCGTCGTAGCCAAAGACAAAGACCAGGCCCTGGAAAAAGCCCGCAGCAAATTCGGCGACCATCTCCGTTATCAGGACCTGAAACAGGACGAAGACGTGCTGGACACCTGGTTCTCCTCCTGGCTGTGGCCCATCTCCGTCTTCGACGGCATCCGCCATCCGGACAACAAAGACATCAGATATTACTACCCCACCAACGACCTGGTGACCGGCCCCGACATCATTTTCTTCTGGGTGGCACGCATGATCATGGCGGGACTGGAATACCGTAAGGAAGTCCCGTTTAAGAACGTATACTTCACGGGCATCGTGCGCGACAAGATCGGACGCAAAATGTCCAAGACCCTGGGCAACTCGCCCGACCCCATCGAACTGATGGAGCAGTACGGTGCCGACGGTGTGCGCATCGGCATGCTGCTGACGGCCCCCGCCGGCAACGACCTGCCTTTCGACCCCGCCCTTTGCGAACAGGGACGGAATTTTTCAAACAAGATTTGGAATGCCCTGCGCCTGGTGAAAGGCTGGCAGGTTGACGACAGCATCCCGCAACCCCAAAGCAGCAAACTGGGCATCGACTGGTTTGAAGCCCGTTTCAACAAAACCCTGGCGGAAATCGAAAAGAATTTCGACAGCTATCGCATTTCGGACGCCCTGATGGCCACTTACAAACTCATCTGGGACGACTTCTGCAGCTGGTACCTGGAAATTATCAAACCCGCTTACCGGCAGCCCATTGATGCGAAAACCCTGGAAAGCACCCTGGCGTTTTTCGAAAAACTGATGAAAATCCTTCACCCCTTCATACCTTTCATCACCGAAGAAATCTGGCACCTGCTGCGCGACAGAACAGCAGACGACGACATCATTGTGTCGGAAATGCCGGTGGCATCCCCTTTCGACGAAAAAATCATCACGGCTTTTGAAAGGGCCGAAAACATCATCATCGCCATCCGCAACGTACGCAAGGACAAAAACATCCCGCAAAAAGAAAGCATCCGCATGATGGTGAAAGAGGGCGGAACCGCCGAATGCATCTTCAACCCGGTGATTGCCAAAATGGGCAACATCGAAAGCATCGAAACGGTAAGTGAAAAACCCGGAAGCGTGTTGACTTTCACCGTCGGAGCACAGGAATATTTCATCCCCGTGACCGCAAACATCGACCTGGAAGCCGAAAAAGCCAAACTGGAAGAAGAACTGAAATACACCCGCGGTTTCCTGGCATCGGTGGTCAAAAAGCTGGCCAACGAACGTTTTGTGAACAACGCCCCCCCTGCCGTTGTGGACAAGGAGCGCAAGAAGCAAGCCGATGCCGAGGCCCGCATCAAAGTGATCGAAGAGCAGCTGAAGGGAATGTGACGGACACCCCGACAGTCGTCAGACCACTGAAGAATATTTGTGCAAAGCTGTAAAAATGAACAACAGTGGTCAGATGACTGAATAAACTTCGCTCCCAACTTCCGGCTTCAGGCTTCCATCTTCCAACTCCCAACTTCCCGCTCCCAACTTCCCGCTCCCAACTCGCATCTTCCGGCTTTCCTGTTTTTTTCTTACCTTTGTCCCAGGCAAACACACCATCCGGTGGCTGTTGACCGGAGCCGTTTCGTGGTTTCGGCCTTGTTAATCAGACACTTTTCAGATATTGGACTAAAACTTTACGCCATGACTAAAACACTAAAGGCCATCCTGCTTGCTGCTGCCCTTCTCCCGCTCCAACTGCTGGCCCACGTTGAACTCAATAATCCTGAAGGGGGCGAAACTTTTTTCAGCGGCGACACCGTCCTCATCAAATGGACCCAACTGGCTACCCACGACACCCAGAACTGGGAGTTGTATTTTTCATCCGACGGCGGGGCGAACTGGGAAGTTATTTCCAAAAGCATTGGCATTGAGCAGCGTGAATACGCCTGGGAAGTCCCGGCGGTGGGAACCACCAAAGGAAAGATCAGGGTTTTTATTAACAACCTGAACGATACCGATTACGAAGACATCAGCCCCAACTTTTCCATTGAAAACACCACAGGAGTTGATAACGACCCCTCGCCGGAGGTCTTGTTCGGTTCGTTTCAAATTGTACCGAACCCTGCGCAAACCACGCTTAGTCTTCATTTCGATGTGAAACTGTCCGAAATCGTCTCTTTCAATATTTTCGATCTGGCTGGCAGACAAGTTGGCGGGATTGCAGGACAACTTCTTCAACCGGGCACTTACCGTATTCCCTGGAACAGCAGCGGCCTGAAGGCAGGCAGTTACATCTGTGTGGTCCGGGCCGGCAACATCCGAAAGGCTTACCGGTTTCAGGTCATTCCTTAGCCAGGGCCGTTTCTTATTTTGATGTGCCGGCGTTTCCAAAATTGCATCTGGCCCGCAAACTCTTTGTGTAAGCCGGTGGATGCTTTATTTAACTTTGCGACGTATCTGTTTTAGCTGACGGGTAATCTCATTTTTGATATTCCCTGCGGTAGAAGAAATAGAGTCCCCCTGTCTCAGCCCGAATGCTTACTTTTGCAGCCGTTGCAATCCTTGCGAAGGAAACCTCTTTGTCATGCCTGAAAAACTACCCGTCGAAACCTTTCTTCCCCTGACCGGCCGCCTGCCACTGGTGGACGTGCGCTCGCCCAAAGAGTTTGCCCAGGGCCACATCCCGGGAGCGGTAAGCATCCCGCTTTTTTCCGACGAGGAGCGGGCCGCCGTCGGCATTCGCTACAAGCAGGGAGGCAACGAAAACGCCGTGCTGCTGGGACTGGAGATCGTGGGACCCAAGATGGCTGACTTCGCCAGGAAAGCCAAAAGGCTGGCACGCAACAAAGAAATCCTTGTCCACTGCTGGCGTGGCGGCATGCGCTCGGCCAGCATGGCCTGGCTTTTTGAAACCGCCGGACTGAAAACCTACATCCTGGAAGGCGGCTACAAAGCCTACCGCCGTTTCATCCGTGAACAATTCTCACGCCCGGTGAAGATGATCGTGCTGGGCGGCTACACCGGTAGCGGGAAAACCGACATCCTGCTTGCATTGCAAAAATCGGGAGAACAATTCCTCGACCTGGAAGGAATCAGTCACCACAAGGGTTCGGCCTTCGGGCAACTGGGACAGCAGGAACAGCCCACCAACGAGCAGTTTGAGAACGATTTGGCCGACAGTTGGCGGAAATTTGATTTCGACCGGCCCGTCTGGATGGAAGACGAAAGCCGCATGCTGGGCAGGTGCGGCATCCCCGACCCATTGTTCCGGAAGATGCGGAGCAGTAAACTCATCAAGATCATCGTTCCCAAGCCGGAACGGGAAAAAAGACTGGTGCGAGAGTACGGGAATTTTGACAAAGCTGACTTGCTGGAATCAGTGGAAAAGATCCGTCAGCGGCTGGGGGGACTGGCTACCGGCCAGGCCATCGAAGCCATCAAAGCCGGTGACTTGCTCACTACCGCCGACCTGACCCTTCGGTACTACGACAAGGCTTACCACCACGGCAACGAAAACCGTGATCCAAAAAACATCATTGAAATCCCTGTGGAAAAAGACGATACTAAATCCACAGCAGCCATGCTCAGGGAATTCGTTTACGAACACTTTGACGAGCTGTTTTAAGCTGCCGGGATAAAATCACTTACCGTCTTTCACAGCCCTTTTGATGTGCTGTACATGTCCGCGCCCCAGCGCTTTCACCTCGCAACCCAGTTCAAAGTAACGCCTGATCTTTTCATCGGAAAGCATGCCAAAAGCATCGATCACGGCGATGGGCCCGCCCGCCCAGCGGACAATGTCGTCGGGGGCAAGGTCTTTGTACTCCTCGTGGGGAACGGCAAAGATCACGGCTTCCACACCTTTGAGCGAAGCCTGCAGATCCTTGCTGACCCGCATTTCTTTGAGGTGCTCCTGGTTTCTGAAAAATCTTTTCCACGAAGTGCCGGGTGAGGGGTACACATCCTGAATTTCCAGTTCGTACCAGTGATCGACGTAAGGGTCGTGGATGCGCATTTCGGCGCCCAGTTCGGTGAGTTTGCGTACCACCAACTCGCTGCCGCTGTAGCGGGTGTCGCCCACATCCTGGCGGTAGCTGGCTCCGCAGATGAGCACCTCGGCGCCGGCGATGTAGCGTGCCATGTTGCGCAGAGCGTCGCGGGTGAGGGTGGCCACGTGCAGTCCGCGGGTGTCGTTGATGTCGATGGCCGTGGGCGTGATCCTGAAAAGCTCGTTGCCGTCCTCAAATCCGAGGATGTGCTTGTAGGCCCAGTAACCGAGGCCGCCGTCCTTGGGCAGGCAGTAACCGCCGATGCCCGGCCCGGGAAAAATCATGTTGCTGTGGGTGGGCCGCATCTTGATGGCATTGATGACCTTGATCAGGTCCACGCCGTTTTTTTCGGCAAACAGGCTCCATTCGTGGAGGTAGGCCAGGATGGTGGCCCGGTAGGAATTCTCAACGATCTTGGTGGTTTCCGATTCGATGGGCCTGTCCATCACCGTCAGTGGATAGTCTTTGGTGTTGAGCACTTCGTGCAGGAATTTCTCCACCCGCTTTCGGGCTTCGGCATTGCAACCGCTGCACACCCGCCAGAAATCGCGGATGCTGGAAACGTACTCCCTGCCGGGCATCACCCGCTCGAAGCTGTGGGCCAGCAGGGGGACGGAATCGATGCCGCGTTTGGCGAAGGCCTTTTTCAGAATGGGCCAGGCCACAAATTCTGTGGTGCCGGGGGCCACGGTGGTTTCGATGAGTACCAGGCAGTCGGGCGACATGTTTTCGCCGATGGTTTTCATGGTGGCTTCCAGTGCTGCCATGTCGGCTTCGCCGGATTTCATGTTGCCCAATTCCTTTTTCTGGTAATCGCACTGCACATCCACCACCACCACGTCAGCGAGTTTAATGCAGGCGCTGTTGTAAGTAGCGACAAGCGTTTTCTTTTTGTTGACGCAGCGGTCGATGAGCACGTCCACTTCGGGGTCTTCGGCTTTTACCGGCGACTCGCCCCTGTTGAGGACGGGAATTTTCCAGTAGCTCCGCACGCTGGGACGTTGGGAGCCAATCACAAATTTGGCGGGCTTCCCGTTTTCATCTTCGGTATCGGCAACGATGGCAGCCATCACAGCACCCACGAAACCGACGCCCATTACCACGACAATTTCTTTGCCTTCGGCCCTTGCCTTGCCGGCCAGTTTTTCGATTCTTTCAAATTCTGCCTGAAATTCTTCCTCACCGGGAATGGCAAACTTTTCTCCCGCCGGACTGACGGAGTATTTTGTTTCGGTACTCATAACGATTTGTTTTGATTTGAATTTCGCGTAAAAATAGTGAATCGTTTGAATTGGGCAATTATCCTACAGTGGCCTGACGACTTCCGGTCTGCCAGACAGAGGGGGTGGAAGGCGGTTGACGGGATTTTCTTCGATCCGCCAAGTCCAGGCCGACTTAGCGGATCATTTCAACCACCCCTGATCTGCGTCCTGACGCTGCGGTCAGGACTTGATCTTCCCCTCCTTGAAAAATAAGGAGGGGAGTTGGACGGCTCTAAGCTGCCAAGTGGTTAAAATAACAGCTTAGGAGAATCTATTCCTCCCCTTCCGGCTTTTGCTTCGCGATTGAAAAACTCTGATTATGGAATAATTACTTAGTTTTTAATCAGTTTACAGCTGTAGGATTGGGAACCGTTGAGCCTGACGATGTACATGCCTTTTTGTAAATGGTCAACCCGAATTTTTACACTGCTTTTTGCATCGGGAATTTCGATGCTTTGAATGAGTCTGCCATACAAATCAAATATTTCGACTGTTGCGCTTTCATTTTCAAGAGCGGGAGATTGAATGCTAAACCGGTTTGTTGCGGGATTGGGATAAATGGCCAGCTTTAAACTTCTGCTTGATTCATCTACGGAACTAGTAACCAACAGGTTTTCGTACCAGGCGATTTTTCCGTCATTAAAGGAAGCTGATAATATGTCTAAATCACCGTCATTATCAAGGTCAGACGAAAAAACAGATCTAACTCCATCAGCATTATTTGTAATCACTTGCTTTTGACCAAACGTCCCATTGCCATTGTTCTCATGCCAAAAGATGGAAGTATGATAACCATAAATCACATCGTCAAAACCATCATTATTTATATCTGCAGCATAAAGGGTGGAAGCAGGGTAGGATAAACTACCACCAATATATTGTTTCTCCCCAAACACACCACTACCGAGGTTCTGGAACCAAAACACCTTGTTTGCAATAGCAGCAATCACATCATTGTCACCATCATTGTCTAAATCGGCAGCCCAAACAAACCGAGGGTTCTCCCCGGAAAAGATGATTACTTGTTCGTCAAAATTACCGTTACCGTCATTTTTTCTATAAGCTATCTTTGCCTTATCTTCGGAGCTAAAAAGTATATCTATTTTCTGATCACCATCCAGATCACATGCAAAGATTGAGGTTAAATCGTACCAGACTTCTTCAATTATTTGTTTTGTACCAAAAATACCTTCTCCCAAATTCTCATACCATTGAATTCCTCTGGCAGATGCTGCCAATAAATCTATTTTTCCATCGTTATTAAAGTCCGCCGAACGAAGGCTACTAATTTCCTCATATCCATCAATATCGAACATCCGGGTACATCCCCCCAATTCATTCCTGGCAAACCATGATATTGCCGGATCCACACGGCTGTATCCACCGACAATGTCTATGTCCAAGTCGTTATCCACATCAGCAGCAAGGACTGAGATATTTTCAAAGGCAGAATTATTCTTATTAATAATCTTTTGAGGGGCGAAACTTTGGTAACCGATATTTTCATACCAGGCAATCTTTCCTCCCACTCTTGAAGCCGAAATTATATCAAAATCACCATCACCATCCAGATCTGATGCACACACCTTTTCAGCCCTTTTTGTTTTCGTCGTTAATAAAAATGGGCTACTAAACGTATTGCCGTGAAAATTTTTGAACCATATGATTCTGTTATAATAACCGGCACTGAAATCAGCGTAGCCATCCCCATTCAGGTCTGCGGGCGAAAGAGATGTGCAATTTCCAACGTTATCATAAATCATTTGTTTTTCTCCAAAGATGCCTGAACCTGTATTCTCGTACCAGAAAATCCCAATATGAAGAGAAGTGCCAGCTAAAACGTCAAAGTCGCCATCGTTATCAAGATCGGCAGAACAAATAGCTGAGTAATAAGTATAGCCTAGTGAGTCCACATCATGTATTGTATTAAAAAAGCCAAGCCCGTTATTCTCGAACCAAACTAATTTTTGACGATTACCAAAAGTGCAAAGTAAGTCCAAGTCATTATCTCCATCTATGTCGTCAATACTAAAAAACAGTACAGCACTTTCTGTGATTACATGCTGGGTTTCAAAATTACCTGTTCCGTCATTTTCTATCCAAAAGAATTCTGAAATTCCATAATAAAGGTAAGTATAGGAGCAAATCATATCCATATCACCATCGCCATCTATATCAGAAATATCGATATTCCAATCACCCATATTTTTTGAAATTATCGTTTGGGAATATGAAAAATTACCGTTACCATCATTTTTCAATAAGTGAATGTCTGTAGGGAACCAAGAAGTAATTATCAAATCCATATCGCCATCGTTGTCAACATCTGATGCATGTATGGAAGTAGGTGTCGGAACCTCTGTTGAGATCATATGTAGGCTGTCAAATTCCCCTTCGCTATTATTCTCAATCCAGGCTATCTCATAATCATTTAATGTGGGATATGAACCATAAACAAGATCCATATCACCATCACCGTCAATATCGCTGGTCGTAGAACTTGCGTTAACCAAATCACCAATAATTTGTTTTTGAAGGTTAAAATTACTTTCCCCCAAGTTTTCATACCAAACAACTTTGTCGCCAGCCTCACAAATTACATCTGGCAAACTGTCATTATTCAAATCATTGGAATAAACACGGATGGCTTCATTATCAATATTACCACCCGTAAGCTGTCGCTGTGAACCGAAAAGCTGGTCTTGGGTAAAAGCATTTTCCTGATTGAAAAAACCAATGGTAAAAGCAAGAATAAACACCAGGAATTGAATCTGTGTTGTTGGTTTCATTTTCTCAGGTAAAGGCATATTGCCTCAAATATACAAAAGATTGATAAAAGAAATCATGTTACCCACAAAAAAAGGCTGCCCCTTATGAGACAGCCTCCCTTATTTATTGATGAAGCGATTTACTTCATCGGGTACTTGTTCAGTATCTCTCCCGACTTCATCAGGATGTCAACATATTGTGCCCTGCGGTAAGCAAACGGGTCTTTGATATTTTTCCGTGACAATTTGCCGCGAAAATCATCCAGTGATTCGTACTGGTTGTTGGCCATCCAGATTTCGATGTCTTCAAGCATCCTGCTGATTTGCCGGGCGCCGTGTTTGTAGATGGTGCTGACCACCTGTACCACGTCGGCGCCGGCCAGGATCATTTTAATGACGTCTTCACCGGTAAAGATGCCGCGGTTGGCACAAATGTCGGCATTGATATTGTCGTAGAGCAGCCCGGTGTACCGCATGGGCAGCCG
>JAJRWG010000196.1 GCA_024276895.1 Bacteroidota bacterium | reverse complement strand
AATTCCTGGGCAGGTTCAGTATGATTCTTTATATCAGAAAGCTGAAAAACTGTTGGATAAATCCAAAAAAACGCGGGCAACTTCTCCCATGCAATCGTTAAACACGGCAAAAGAAGCTATTGGCCTTCTGAAAAAAACCGGATCCGGCAACCGCCTGATTCCGGAAGCTTATTATCAAACGGCTTATGCCTTTTTTATGTTGGGAGAAGTGGATTCTTCATTGCTGTGGTTTGAGAAAGTGTTAACAGTACCCGGACTTGAAACTGAAATGAAAGCCAAAGCCCTGAACATGCTTTGTGTCGTCAACCGGAAACTGGGAGATTATCAAAAAGCAGCTCAGCTCGCTCAAAAAGCACTGGTTGCATTCCGGTCAATCCCTGATTCCGCAGGAATGATGGAGGTCATTCTCAACGTCGGAAAAGTTTATCATGCCACCGGAAACAACGACAAAGCCATGCTGTCTTATCTGGAAAGCCTGAAATATGCTGAAAGCATAAAAGACACGCTTAAGGCCGGTATTTTATGCAGCCTTATAGCAGATATTTACATGGAAATTGACCAGGCAGAAAAAGGAAAGACCTATTACCGGAAAGCCATCCGGGAATTTCAAAATTTCCGGAATACCTATATGTATGCCGATCTGATCAACAACTACGGCATTGTTTTTTATGAGGAGGGCAATTACGATTCGGCACTATTTTATTTCAACATCGCACTGAATGTTTATGAGAACCTGGGACAAATGGATGCCATCGGTGCTTCGTATCAGAATATCGGCATCACCCGGGTATTGTTGAAAGATGAGAAAGAAGGCTTGCGAAAACTGCATCAGTCCTTCAATATTTTCAAACAGTTAAATTTACCCAGAGACCAGGCCGGTGTCCTTTTGGATCTGGGACATGCTTTTATCGAAACCCGGCAGTTCGACTCGGCCGGACTTTACCTTGAGCAGGCACTCGAAATATCGGAAAACATAAATAATACTTATTTCAAAAAGCAGACATTGTATTGGATCTATCGCATGAATGAGGCTTCCGGAAATTTGAATGCGGCATTGGATACTTACAAAAAATATACGGTTTTCAAAGACAGTCTGGACAATCTTTCCATGAAAAGAAACCTGCAGGAGCTTGAAATCAGATATCAAACTTCGGAACAGGAAAAAGAAATTCTGAGGCTGAAAAACAGGGAACTGATTGTCAAATCCCAAAAACACCTGCTGATCGTTGCCGTTGTGGGATTGATTGTCATCTTTATCCTGACGGTTGTCTTGTTTTTAATGCGCAGGAAAAAAGACAAGGATATTCACCACCAGGCTGTGCTGGTTCACCAAAGAGAGGAAGCCCTGGCCAAAGCCGAACTGGCCAGACGGCAGGCGCATGAAAAACAACTGGAGAATGAATTGGAATTCAAAACCAAACAACTGGCTACCCATGCGTTGAACATGATGCAGAAAAATAAATTGCTTCAGAACATCTGGGATGAGATTGAAAAAAGAATGAGTTCTGTAGATCAAAATAGCAGGGAGGCACTGAACCTGATCAAAAAAAGTCTGAAAAAAGGCCTGAATGCGGACAAGGACTGGGACTTGTTCAAGCTTTATTTCGAGCAGGTTAACGAAGACTTTTTTCAAAAGCTCAAGGCATTCAACCCCAGACTTACCGCCAACGACTTCAGGCTGGCAGCACTCATCAAGCTGAATATGAGTATCAAAGAAATGGCTTCGGTGCTGAACATCTCGCCTGCCAGCATGAAAAATGCCCGCTACAGGCTGAAGCTAAAACTGGGGCTTGGCGACGAGCAAAAGCTGAGTGTGCTTATTCGTAATCTTTAACCCAAGATCGTCATTAGGATTAGTTTTTTAACGCGGGGTAACCCGGATTCCCCCCGCCGGCTATCGCACTTGTCATTAGTTCGTCCCTTCTAATGACAAATCCAGGTTAACAGCACCAAGGGAGGGGCTTGACCAAAATGATTTTTTCTGTTATTTATCCAATAATGCTTTCAGTCTGTCGAGTCGTACTTTGAGTTCCGTGTTTTCTGCTTTTAATGACTCAATGATCAATTGTTGGCCATCCAACTGCTGCTGCTGCTGCATCCCTTTCACCAGGGGCACCACAAACTCGGAGTATGACAAACCGTAGTAAGCAGCACCATCCCTGGGTTTCTTCACCCCGCTGAAATCGTAACCGGCCTGGTTGGCCGCAGTTTCCACTTCCTGCGCCAGGAAGCCGGATTGCTTAATGGTTTCAATCTCATATTTTTCGGGGTAGTCGCTGGAGTCCACCGTGCCGATCAGCCGGTCCATCGCGTCTTTGTCAAAATGATAAGTTACCGGACGCAGTTTTAGGATAAAGTCTAATCCTCTGACATCTTCCTGCACATTGTTTTTGGCCCTTTCATCCGACACGGCTGTCCAGGAAACCTGCCCGCCGATCCAGGTGACGCTGCTGTTGCCCACCATGACTTTGTTGGCTGCACCCGGCTCTGCATCGTAGCCGAGCCCGGTGGAATTGGCGCTGATAGTTCCGTTGGAATTAGCGCTATAACCCACTCCTGTACGATGGTTGCCTGACACACAATTGTATAGGGTATTGGCTCCAATTGCGACGTTATAATGGCCCGTAACGTTATTATACAGTGCGCTAAGTGCGGATGCCGTGTTGTAATTTCCGCTGGTATTTGAATATAATGTTTTATGCCCGCTGGCCGTATTGTAATATCCGCTACTGTTATTCTTCAGCGCCTCAAATCCGTTGGCGGTGTTTTTGTCTCCCGTGCTATTGGAAAACAAAGCGGCGTTTCCGCTGGCAGTGTTGCCGTATCCCGTGGTGTTGGAATACATGACCACGTAACCGTTGGCTGTATTGTTGTATCCCGTGGTATTGGAATAAAGGGCCTTTTTTCCACTGGCGACATTTTGTGCTCCCGTAGTATTGGAGTAAAGCGCTTGTTTTCCATTGGCCACATTCCGGCCTCCCGTCGTGTTGAAATAAAGGGCCTGAGCTCTATTGGCCACATTCTGGCCTCCCGTCGTGTTGTAGAAAAGGGCCTGATACCCATTGGCGACATTCGTCCCTCCCGTTGTGTTGTTATAAAGGGCGGATGCTCCATGGGCAGTATTATTGTCACCTGTTGTGTTGGAATAGAGGGCACGTGAACCCGTAGCTGTGTTCAGGGTGGCCGTAGTGTTGAAATGCAAGGCGTAAGCTCCATTTGCAGTATTTTTGTATCCGGTGGTGTTGGAGTAAAGGGCCTGATAACCGTTGGCGGTGTTTGATGCCAGGGCTTCGTTACCGGCAGCCGCATTGCCGAAACCGCTTGTGTTTGAATACAGCGCCCGGCGTCCTACGGCGGTGTTCCTGTATCCTGTTGTGTTGGCATTCAGGGCATTTGTACCGTTGGCCGTGTTTCCGTTTCCCGTGGTGTTCGACATAAGGGCATAGGAACCGTTGGAAGTATTGTTATTTCCCGTGGTGTTGAGATACAAGGCCTGGTATCCGTTGGCGGTGTTTTGGTATCCGGCTGCATTGTTCCTTCCGGAATTGTAACCTAAAAACACGTTCTTGTTATTCGTCAGGTCATCGTTCAGTCCGGCGCCTTCGCCAAGAAAAACTGATAGTCCTGTTGCGGTTTGGGCTATCCCCCCTGCGACATCCAGCAGGGCAACGGGGGTTGCCGTTCCTATGCCGATACTGTCGGTGGTGTTGAAAACATAATTTCCGCTGACTGTCCAGCCACTTGGGTTGACCGTGTCGCCGTCAGCCCAGTTTGCGTTGCCCGATGCATCGGAAACCAGGATCAGTCCTGCAGCCTGGTTGCCGTCGGTAAACTGAAAGCTGCCGTCCACATCCAGTGTTGCTGCAGGGCTTGAGGTGCCGATGCCTATGAATCCGTTGGCCAGGTCACCGTAAATGGTGTTGCCGATGCTGAGTTGATAGTCTCCGTTAGGGAAAGGTACCGTGGCACTTGCCCCGATGACAATATTGTTGTTCCCGGTAACAATGTTTAGTCCGGCACTGTCGCCAATGACCGTGTTGTAGCGAAGCGAGCTGATGCCAACCGCAGTGTTTTTGTTACCGGTCGTGTTACTGTTAAACGAGTAATATCCAACGGCGGTGTTTGAAGCTCCGGTTGTATTGGTATTTCCTGTAAAGCTCCCGATAAATACATTTAAGTTGTTGCTTAAATCATCGTTTGCGCCGGCGCCTTCCCCGATGAAGACAGAATAACCCGTGTTGAGGGGTTCTATCAGCCCTTTGGTGCTGATACGCAAACGAACTGTATCGTTCGTCCGGAAAGTTAAGGCCGCGCTATCGGTGGTTCCCAGGAAATTTGTTCCCGGTGAAGTGCCGCTGTTGCCGCCGGTATTCCACACACCGGAAAAGGCCGTGGTACTCAAAAGTTTTTCCCAGTTGGGTGATGCCGGGGAACCTGCATTGAAATAAAATCCGCTGTCCTGGTCGATTTGAATGATGAGCAGACCCTTGGCAGGGTTCACGATGGCATCCCGCTGTGCCTTTTGCATGCGCGGTATCAGCAGTCCGCCGGTGGTGGATTTAACGTCCAGCATGGCCGAACCGTTGGGTGATGAGCCGTCGGTGTTGATGGCTACCTGGGCCTGGAGGGAGGTGCTCACCAAAATGCAGAGAAGAACAAAGCAAGTAAATAAATTTTTCATGACGTCAATTATTTAGTTAATAAATAATTAAGCTCGATGATTTGGTGTTTTACAAGACCCGGAACTTTATTCACACTGACTGATGGTTACTCCTTCAGTACAGTTTGGTCTTTTAGGTCTGACCCAAAATTATCCTTAAAAGATGAGAATTTTTCGCTGTTTTACTTAACGTAGAGGAAAAGCTGTTGAGCGTATGAAAGTTTCTGTTTAGCGTTAAAAAGCCGGAGCATCAAATCATACCTGCCCTGGCTCTCCCGCGGGGAAAGAGGGGGATTCTTTTAAAAACTTTGGGGAAACCACTCAAACCCTCCCTTTTGGGAGCCTCCCGGATGCAGGCTGGAATTCAGGTGGGGTCAGGCCGACAAATACCTGTCCAGAAACTGTT
>JAJRWG010000195.1 GCA_024276895.1 Bacteroidota bacterium | reverse complement strand
TGCGGCGAGCCAAAGTTAGTGATTTTAACGCAACAGGCGGAAATCAGCAGAAAGTCGTCGCACCCCCCAAGTCGTCAGACCACTGTTGAAAGGTTTTGCAGTATTGAACGATCGGTCTTCAGTGGTCAGACGACTGTAAAAAACCTTCGCATGCCCGGGTAAGGCTAAAAATCAAAAAATCCCTCCCATGGTAAATTTAATTTCTATCAGGCTACCGGGGCCGCCAAAATACCAGGGGTCTATTGCCAACAACAGGTTGGTATTGCCTCTGTGATATTCCTGACCGTCTTTGGTTATTGTAGAAGGTGATTTCATCGGAAAAAGCTGAAATCCCAGGCTGAGGTTCATGACCATCTTTTTATAGGGATACCATGCCCAGCCCCAGGCCAGCCCAAAACCGAAAGTCCAAAACTCGTCCGAGATTGAAATAACATAGTCTATCCGGTGATAACTGATATCATCAAGTTCGAAATAACCGCCGATCAGTTTTAACTGCAGAAAAGCACCGTTGCGCAAATTCCGCCAGGGGTAGTAACGGTAGAAGGGGGCAAACTTCAGGCCGGTGTAAACCGGTTCCTGGTAGATCAATTGTTTGCTGTTGTAAAACGGGCTGAGTAATATCCCGACAGAAATATCCGGTTTGACAAAATGTTCGTATTGAAGTGTGGTCGTCAGGTTAAAGAATTCGACCGGAGCAATGGCGATCACATTTTTTTTCAATGGCAAAGCCAGCCCGTCACAACTGTCGCAGCGTAAGTTGACCTCCTGCCCCGAGTATTTCGGATGCCGTTGCAGGTCCAGGCTAAAGGTTTGGTAGCCGGGAAAATCAAAACTAAGTTCAGTAGCTGTTTTCGGCACGGTGATTTTGTACCTTCCCGACTTTCCACTTGTTGCCGTCACGTTCGAAGAAGCGCAGAAAATGACTACGCCTTCCAGGGGTTCCCTTGTTTTCAGGTCGAGGGTGTAACCCCTGATGGTTTTTGTCTGGCTGAAAGCGTAACTTAAAGCAAGAAAAGCGAAAAGTAAAAAGACGGTTCTTTTTATCAAAATGTGCTGCTTACATTAATCCGGAAAAAGGAACTTGTTAAAAAGACAGCGGTTTTAAACTTTTCGTTGCATGAAGAAAATCAAACTATTTTTGTACGCAGCAAAATCGCTTTCCATGAAAAGTCTTTTCCTCCTTTTTATCCTTGCCCCCTGCTTCGGGCTTTTTTCACTCCACGCCCAACCCGATTGGGAGAACCCGCAGGTGGTGGGTATCAACAAGCTGGATCCCCGTGTTACTTTTATCCCTTTTCAAACCCTTGAGCAGGCACTGAAAGGGGAGCGGGAGCTTTCGCCTTACTTCAAACTGCTGAACGGCAACTGGAAATTCAACTGGACGGAAAAGCCGGAGGCGCAGTCCGAAGGTTTCTACCTGCCCGGTTTTGATGCTTCTTCCTGGCGTGATTTTCCCGTGCCGGCAAACTGGGAACTGCTGGGCTACGGCACCCCCATTTACGTCAACCAGCCTTACGAATGGACCACCGACCCTAAGCCGCCACTGGTACCACGCAACAATCCGACAGGTGTTTACCGCAAACATTTTACGGTGCCGCCGGCATGGAAAGGCCGCCGGGTCATCCTGTATTTCGGGGCGGTTAAGTCGGCCATGTACCTGTGGGTGAACGGCCAAAAGGCCGGCTACAGCCAGGGCAGCAAACTGCCCGCCGAATTCGACATCACCCCCTACCTCCAAAAGGGCGAAAACCTGCTGGCAGTGGAAGTGCTGCGCTGGTCGGACGGTTCCTACCTCGAGTGCCAGGACTTCTGGCGCATCAGCGGCATTGAGAGGGATGTCTTCCTCCGGGCAACACCCCGCACCGGGATTTTCGATTTCTTCGCAAGAACTGAGCTGGACAGCCTGTACCGGAACGGTGTTTTGAAAATCAGTACCCTGCTGAAGGATTTCAGTGGAAAAGACGCTGGAAAAACCTTCCTGCTCGAAGCCGGGCTTTACGCCGGAGACGGCAGTCCGGTCGCTGCCGCGAAACGGAATTTTGTTCTGACGGATACCGGCTCCACCCCGGTTGACATGGAAATCGTCGTGGAGAACCCGGCAAAGTGGACGGCCGAAACTCCCAACCTTTACACCCTGGTGCTGGGACTGAAAAACAAAAACGGAAAGCCCGTCGAATTTGTCAGCAACAAGGTGGGGTTCAGGAAGGTGGAGATCAAAGACGGACAACTGCTGGTGAACGGCCTGCCCGTGCTGATCAAGGGAGTGAACCGTCACGAACACGACGAAAAAACCGGTCACGTGGTTTCGCGCGAGCTGATGCTGAAAGACATTAAGCTGATGAAAGAAAACAACATCAACGCGGTGCGCACCAGCCATTATCCCAACGACCCGTACTGGTACGAGCTGTGTGATGTTTACGGCCTTTACGTTTTCGACGAAGCCAACATCGAATCCCACGGCATGGGCTACCGGCCTGACAGAACCCTCGGCAACCGTCCCGGCTGGCAGAAAGCCCACCTTGAACGCATCCGCCGGATGCTGGAGCGCGACAAGAACCATCCCTCGGTCATCGTGTGGTCCATGGGTAACGAAGGCGGCGACGGGGTGAATTTTGAGGCAGCATCGGACTGGCTCCACCGCCGCGACCCCTCGCGTCCCGTGCACTACGAAAGGGCCCTCAAAAGGCCTCATGTGGACATTTATTCACCCATGTACCCAGGTGTTGAGTACATTGAGGAGTACGGCAGTCAGCCACAGCAGCGGCCGCTGATCATGTGCGAGTACGCCCACGCCATGGGCAACAGCACCGGCAACCTGCAGGAGTACTGGGACGTGATCAAAAAGTACAAATACCTGCAGGGCGGTTTCATCTGGGACTGGGTGGACCAGGGGCTGGTGAAGTATGACGATTTTGGGAATCCTTACTGGGCTTACGGCGGTGATTTCGGCTCTCCGGGAACCCCCAGCGACGGCAACTTCTGCATCAACGGTATTGTCAATCCCGACCGCAGCCCCCATCCGGCGCTGGCCGAAGTGAAGAAGGTTTACCAACCCCTGCGCGTGGTTGCCAAAGGGATGAAGGACGGCAAGTTCGAGCTGACCAACGATTTCGATTTCACCAACCTGAATACCTGCATCCTGCAGTGGGAGTTGCTGGCCAACGGGAAAAAAGTCGCGGACGGCAGGTTTGACGGGCTTGACCTTGCGCCGCACCAATCGATGGAAATTCGTGTCCCCCTGGTGCGCGAAACTTACGAGCCCGGGAAAGAGTACCTGCTGAATTTCAGCCTGGTCACCAAAACCGACAGTCCGCTGCTGCCCGCCGGCTTTGAGTTTGCCAGGGAACAGTTCCCGGTTTACCTGAAACCTTCCAACAGGAGGGTGAACATCGCCAGGCTGCCTGCCGTTGTCATCACGAAAAACGACAAGAATATCCTCGTGGCGGGCCAGGGATTTGAAGTGGGATTCGACAAGGAAACCGGATTGCTCGACTACTACATTTTTAAAGGAACAATCCTGATTGACCGTCCGTTGCGGCCCAATTTCTGGCGTGCCCCCACGGATAACGATTTCGGAAACCGCATGGACCAGCGGCAGTCGCTCTGGCGCTTTGCCGGCGAAAACATGGA
>JAJRWG010000194.1 GCA_024276895.1 Bacteroidota bacterium | reverse complement strand
TCAGGGCTTTCCCGTTGCGGATCGGCAACATCGGTTTTGACACCGACAGCCTTGAAATTGTGGTGGGCCAGTTGCTTCGCGGCGATGTGTACGAACACAGGATCGGTATGTACAACTTCGGCAAGAAACCCATCACCCTCAAAGGAGGAAAGAGCAATAATTTCGTGGAGATCACTTATCAGCCGACGGTGATCCAGCCGGGAGAGCAGGCCACTGCCCTGGTGAGTTTTAACGTTTTGCCCGACCTGCCCCTTGGCCCCATCTCAGTGGAAGTTGTCATCGAAACCGACGACAAACGCAATAACTTCAAATTCCTTTACCTGCTTGCCGATATTGTGGAAGATTCCAGCACTCCTGAGGCAAAGCTGATCATCGACACGGTACCGCGAATGATCTTCAACACCTACAACTTCGATTTCGGCCACCTGGTTCGTGGTAAAAAACTGACCCACACCTTTTACTTCACCAACATGGGTTCGCAGGACCTGTTTGTTGAGAAAGTATCCAGCTCCAATGGCTGCCGCGTGGTCAGGCCGCCCCAGGAAATCATTCCTCCGGGGCAAAGCGGCATGCTTGTGGTCCAGGTGAAAACCACCGGCGACATCGGCGTCCAGCACCGCACGGTGCGTATCCAGTCCAACGATCCGGTGAACCCCGTGATTTTTCTGGGCCTGCACGGCACCGTCAGGCTGCCCCCGCCACCAAAACAGAACCAGGGTTTTTGTTACGAGTAACAACCAAAGCTTTTTCTTATTTTTTTCTGACAGTTTCACAGGCTTGATGAATTATCTTAACTTTCGGCAGTTTTTCATGCTTTGACAACCATGCTTGATTTCAGACGGATCGTTTTTGCAGTTTTCGTTTCCCTCAGCCTGACGGCTTGCAGCCAGCAGCAGGATATTGTGCTTGTCAGTGCCGAAAGCATCGTCACGGGAGCACAGAATACGGAAGCATACTTCCCGCTTTTGCGCGGGAAAAAGGTAGCCGTTGTGGCCAACCAGGCTTCCCTCATCGGACACAAACACCTTGTTGACAGCCTTGCGAAAGCAGGCTTCACCATTGTGAAGGTTTTCAGTCCCGAGCACGGTTTCCGGGGTCAGGCTGCTGCGGGCGAAAAAGTATCCGGCCAGCTTGATCCCCGGACAGGGCTGCCTGTTATTTCGCTGTACGGCAAGCACAAAAAACCGACAGCGGGCGACCTCTCCGGCGTGGATATTGTATTGTTCGATCTCCAGGACGTTGGCCTGCGCTTCTACACTTACAGCTCTACCCTGACCTACCTCATGGAGGCTTGCGCTGAAAACGGCATCCCGCTCATCGTCCTCGACCGCCCCAACCCCAACGGTTTTTACGTGGACGGGCCCGTACTGGAAAAAGGGTTTGAGTCGTTTGTGGGACTGCATCCTGTTCCCGTGGTTTACGGTATGACCATCGGCGAGTACGCCAAAATGGTCAACGGCGAGGGCTGGCTGAAAAACGGTGTAAGGGCCGAACTCACGGTGATCCCCATGAAAGGTTACCGGCGCAACATGATCGTCAAGCTGCCGGTCAGACCCTCCCCCAACCTGCCCACATGGCAATCGGTTTACCTCTACCCTTCCCTCTGTTTTTTCGAGGGAACGGTAGTGAGCGTGGGCCGCGGAACGGATTTCCCCTTCGAGGTGTACGGGCACCCTGACTACAAAAGAGGCAGCTTCACCTTCGTGCCCCGAAGCATGCCTGCCGCTAAACATCCGAAACTTGAAGGCGACACCTGTTACGGGGTTAAGCTCACGGCATTCGCCGATAATTTCAGCAAGAACCCACCCCAAATCAACCTCGACTTTCTACTGGATGCATACAACAACCTGAACATGGGAGAGCTATTTTTTAATGCCTATTTCGACAAACTTGCAGGCACCGACAAGCTCCGCAAGCAAATCCTTTCAGGCACAAGCAAAAAGAAAATAAGAGCAAGCTGGAAAGAACAACTGGAAGAATTTAAGGAAATCAGGGAAAGGTATTTGATATACCTGGAATGAATTACTTTTACAGGGAATAATTAGAATCTTACCTGTTTTTTTGCGGACTTATTTGTTTGGGGATGGGAGTACCTGAAGCCGTGATTCAAAACTTCATCCGGAGAAAGGCCGTAACCGGAAGAACTTGCTTACCTCAAGAACTGTTTCAGATGCTCAATTATGAATAACCACCAGCCAGTCGCCCGGCTCGCTGATCTCGAACTCGAAGCGGGTGTAATGAAGTGAGGAAGGTGCATCATCCCAGGTAATGTAAGAAATTTTACAGAGAACGGGGAAAATCACGTTGTCATAACCGATATACCGTCCGACCTGGATCTGGTTGCCGCTGGTGGCCGCCATGGAGAACCGCTGAATGGTTGTGTTCGGCATTCCGTACAGCAAAATATCCACCATCACCTTCGGCTGGTCACCCAAGCGGGTAAAACTGTATTTCTCAATATTTTCTTTACCCAGCACCAATGGATCGTCGGGTGGCGGGCCAAGGTACTCATCATTTTTCCAGATGCCGGTCACCAGACTGTCTTTTCCGTCAACTTTCAGTACCAATACGCCCGGGCCGTTCATTAAACCGGTAATCAGCCCGCCCGTGTAACTTTCACCGGTTGACCAGGTGTAAGTCCCTGAGCCGTGCGGCAGACCTTTTCGGAAAGTACCTTCATATTTATCAATACCGGTTGCTATTCCCTCTCCGTGTGCCAGTCCTTTTTTACACTCTCCTTCATAGCTATCGGCAATTTCAGGCAAAAGCACTTTGCATTGCTGCTGACCGTATGCAAGCACACCCAAGCCAAGCAGGCTCAGGAAAGTCAGGAAAATGCCCGTGAGTTTCATTTTTAGTTTTTTTAGAAAATATCGATCACCGCTAACAAAACTGACACAACAAAAGGTATAAACCGTTGCATGCGTTAAGGAATTTTAACACATTGTTTTAACGGAAGTAGCGTTTTCAGTTCTGGATATACACCAGCCAATCGCCCGGTTCGCTGATCTTGAACTCAAACCGGACATAATGTTTTGCCGTTTGCATCTTGTTATAAGTCGTGTACGAAACTTTGCACACAAAAGGGAAACTCACATTGTCATAACCGACTGACCTGCCCAGTTTGATTTCATTGCCGCTGGAGCCCATCAGGGTGAGGTCTTCAATGGTTGTATTGGGTATGCCGCTCATGTAAATGTCAATCACGACTTTATCTTCACCACCCTGTTTGGAGAAACGATATCTTTCAACACCCACACAACCCAGCACTTCAGGCTTTTCAGGAACAGGACCAATGTACTCGTTTGCTTTCCAGATTCCCTCGGTAATGCTGTCGCGTCCGTTAATTCGTACAATGTAAACACCTTTTCCGTTCCGTTCGCCGGCTAACCACCCACCTTCGTAAGTTGCACCGTTCGACCAGGTGTAACGGCCTTTACCATTGGGCAGACCCTTGTGGAACATACCTTCGTATCTGTCGGTTCCCATGGCTGTTCCTTTGCCATTGGCCAGGCCTTTTTTGCACTTGCCAATATAGGAGTCTGAAATCTCAGGCATGAGTACTTTACACATTGCCTGACTGAAAAGGAAACGGCTGAAAGCAATCGAAAAAAGAATTGTCAGATAGAATTTTATCTTTTTCATAGCTTAAGTTGGTTTATTCAAAATATTAGCGTTCAGCTTTACACCTACTTTTCATATGCCATTCACCACGGTCGTCCACTGATGAGTGTCTTCTACCGTACCCTCCTGGATTCCGCGGAGCGTTTCGTAAAGTTTGATTGACACCGGCCCCGGTTTGTCGCCATAGCTAATGGTTTTGTCAAGTATCCTGTCGTAGATTTTACCGATGGGACTGATGATGGCCGCCGTTCCGCAGGCCCCTGCTTCTTCAAAGGTCTCCAGTTCCTCAAGGGGTACCGGACGGCGTTCCACACTCAGACCGATGTCTCTGGCAATTTGCTCCAGACTCATGTTGGTAATGGATGGCAAAATACTGGTGGATTGCGGTGTGACGTAGGTGTTGTTTTTGATCCCGAAAAAATTTGCCGGGCCTGCTTCGTCGATGTATTTTTTTTCTTTGGCATCGAGAAAAAGTACGGAAGCAAAGCCATCTTTGTGCGCCCTTTCGGCGGGACGCATACCGGCAGCATAGTTACCGCCCACTTTGATATGTCCGGTTCCTTTGGGTGCAGCCCGGTCATAATCGCGCACCACCTCCACCGCAACGGGTTTAAAACCTTCTTTAAAATAAGGCCCGACGGGGGTAACAAACACCATGAACAAATACTCCTCGGCAGGCTTAACACCTACCTGGGGGCCGCTCCCGAAAAGCAGGGGGCGCAGGTATAACGTAGCGCCTGTTCCATAAGGCGGAATGTACTTTGCATTCAGCTCAACAACCTTGAAAATAGCTTCTTCGAATAGCGCTGCGGGTACCTCAGCCATCATAATTCCTTTGGCTGAATTCTGCAAACGCCGGGCGTTTTCCTGCCACCTGAACAATCGTACTTTTCCATCCTTTCCCCGATAAGCTTTCAACCCTTCAAAGGCTTCCTGCCCGTAGTGCAGGGCGGTGGCGGCCATGTGTACTGAAATGTATTCGGAAGACGTAGCTTCCGGCTTTCCCCATTTGCCGTCACGGTAGTAACACCGTACATTGTAATCTGTTTTGAAATAACCGAAAGGAAGGTTTCCCCAATCTATATTTTCCGTATTCTTCATTTGATAATTTTTATGTTAAAATGAGCAGGCTAAGTTACGAAAAGCATTGGACAAAAACAGCCCTGTTTGCATGCAGAAAAGCTATGTATTTGTTAGTTTGCGCTTTAGGTTCCCGATTCGGTGTTAAATTACGGGAATCACGTACCGGGAACCTCAAAGGCTCAACGCACTGAGGGTGGCCACGAGTATGAAAAAAATCATCAGGCTGAGGCTGTAGAACACAAGAAAAAGGATGGTCTTCCAGACTGTTTTTAGCCAGGTTAAACCATAGAATTTCCTAATCCAGAGAAGTAGCACGAACAGGAACAGAAATATTTTCAGCAATCCGGTAAAAGTGTTGTCAACCAGCAGCTCAATCAGGTTCATCAGAATAAAAATGAGGAAAACCACCGACTGCAGGTGAAGCACGAAAACAAGGTGTTGCAGGTAGTAGCTACCCTTGTAAAACAAAATGAAAAAAATCAGGGCAGTCAAGGGTATGAGCAGGAACATTCCCATGGAGATATATTTTTGAATTAGGGACTTGTAAGCCTGTTTTTCCCGCTTCTGTTTTCAGTTTTTCCAGGTTTTTGAAACCGCTTTGCTCAATCCCGGTGATTGTTTTGAGCGTTCCGGTTGCAGCCGGTTGCACACTGTCGGCCTGCACGGTTTCCTGCCCGCCTTCATTGCTGAACTGTACAAAATTACTGCCCTTAAACGACAAAAAGGTGAAATACACCAGACTGACAACGAGGTAAAGCCGTACCGGCGGGATGTAAAACGTACGTTTGCCCTGCAGAAAGGCAAGGGGCAATTCCGTAGGCTTGAAAACCAACAGGTGCAGTGTCCGGAAAATCTTTGAATCCAGGTTGAAAATTCCCGAGACGAGTTCACCCAGGAAGTATTTCAACCGAATTTTCTGTGCTTTGTTTTGCTGGCCACAGTAGGGACAGAAGTCAAATTCACTGTCAAAGCCCTTTTCGCAGTTGGGACAGATTTGCCGGTTTGCATCTGAGATTTTCATACCTGGAACGGGTTTACAGTCCGAAATCGGGAATCAGCCACAGCAGGATCACGATCATCAGCAAAGCGGGTAGCATGTTCATTACATTGATTTTTTTTATTTCCAGGATGTTGATGCCAAGCCCGATCAGCAATATGCCGCCCGTTGCCGACAGTTCGGTGATCATGATTTCGGGGAAGAACTCGCCGAAACCGGAAGCCAGCAGGGTAATCCCGCCCTGATACACAAGCAGTGGAACAACGGAAAACAAGACCCCCGCACCCAGTCCCGACGCCAGCGCAATGGACGAAACACCGTCCATCAGCGATTTGATCAGCAGCAGCTTCGGACTGCCGCCCATGCCCTCTTCTATGGCTCCCAGGATGGTCAGCGATCCCATGCAGTACAGCAGGAAAGCCGTCAGCATGCCCTCGGTGAATTTTTCGTTGCCAAACCTGAATCTTGCCTTCACCTTCTCCCCGAATCTTTCCATCGACCTTTCAAGATGCAGCAGTTCGCCGATAACCGCCCCGCTGATCAGCGCCATGATCAGGTGTAGCACATGGGTGGTTTCCATGGCCATAGAAAATCCCAGAAACAGCGTGAACAGCCCGATGACCTGAAAGAAAATACGGATGAAGCGTTCCGGCAGTTTTTTGTTGAGAAGTAATCCGACGGTGCCTCCCGCGAGCACGGCAATAACGTTGACGATGGTTCCGGTCATGGCTGGGTATTTGTTCAAAGCGAAAATATGCAAATTTTTGAACTTGCTTCCTTTTTCAGCAACGGTAACGGAAAAGGCTGTTTATTTCAGTACCGGGCTGCCTTTACTTCTTTTGCTAAAAAGAACTAACAAAACCTGTTAGACATTCGCTATCAATTGTTTCACGGGATTCTTGAAATACAGTGAACAGTCACAACCATTTTTCAGTATGTTTGACCCTTTAAAAAAGCATTCACCGTGCTGATGAACAAAGAACACGAACAATACCTTGACAACATCCGCATACTGTTGATCGGCTTTGTTGTTTTCACGCACATTTCGATGATTTACGGGGCGCCGGCCTCGTGGTACTATACCGAAGTCAAACGACCCGACAACTTCACCTCGGGCGTGTTTACCGTGATCATGCTTTGGGGACGGGCCTGTGGACTTGGAACTTTTTTTGCACTGGCGGGCTACTTCACTTCCATTAAATTAATTGAATACAGGGAGCGGGGGAAAAGCTACCTGACCACACGCCTGAAACGGCTGGGCTACCCTTTGCTTTTTTATTTACTGGTGATTGCGCCCATAACGAGAAGCATGGTGGGTGCAATTATTTATGGTCAAAGTTTCAATCTGATTGATATTTACAGCTCATATTTCAGGTATTTCAACGGTTCGCAGGCAGGACCGATGTGGTTTCTGGAGTTGCTCATCATTTTCACAGTGCTTTATGTTCTTTGGTTTACCGTCATCCGCAAGTGGAAACCCGTTGCGGTTTCCGAAAGGTTCAAAAGCTTTCCTTCTACCAGGACACTGCTGATTTTCATTGTTCTGTTGTCGGCGATTACTTTTGTCGTAAGGCTCAGATTTGACGAAGGATACTATTGGCCGCCCATGAATCTGGAACTGGCCCACCTTCCGCAGTACATCCTGTTTTTTGTTTTCGGCGTTTTGCTGCCACAGACAAACTGGCAACTGAAAATTCCGAATAAAGTTGGCAGAATCTGGTTCATTGTGGCTGTTACTAATGTGGCCGTTGTTTTGCCGGTAGTCTTTACTTTTGTGGTGATCACCGGCCGCGATGTGCGGGATTTCACCGG
>JAJRWG010000013.1 GCA_024276895.1 Bacteroidota bacterium | reverse complement strand
TCGTCAATTGTAGTGTCCGGAACCAACATCCATCGCCCCAAAGGGCAGTACAAACCTGCCGGTGCGGAGGTGCCTGAATTTGGCCCCACCCGCCTTTTCGATTTTGAGCTGGAGATGGCTTTCATCACCGGAAAAGAAACCAAACTGGGCGAAAGCATAACCACTGCTGAAGCGGATGATTACATTTTCGGGCTGGTGCTGTTCAACGATTTATCGGCCCGCGACATCCAAACCTGGGAGTACGCACCCCTCGGTCCTTTTCTCGGAAAGAATTTCGGTTCGGTGATCTCCCCCTGGATCGTTACCATCGAGGCACTGGAGCCTTTCCGGGTAGATGGCCCGGTTCAGGAACCAAAAGTTCTGCCCTATCTGCAATTCAGCGGAAAAAGAAATTTTGATGTTCATCTGGAAGTCGGTATCCGCCCTGAGGACAGTGAAGAAACGACGGTTTGCCGTTCCAATTACAAATACCTCTACTGGAATATTGCCCAGCACCTGGCCCACCAAACGGTGAACGGTTGCAACATCAGGGTAGGCGATATGTACGCTTCGGGAACCATTTCGGGACCCACGCCCGGTGCTTACGGTTCCATGATGGAACTAAGCTGGCGCGGAACAAAGCCGCTCAGCTTGAATGACGGTTCCGAACGTAAATTTATCTAAGACAACGACACCATCATCATGCGTGCCCACGCAATCAATGACGCGGTGCGCATCGGTTTCGGGGAGGTCGTGACCAAAGTGTTACCGGCTCTTTAGAAAAAATAAAATGAAACAAATCAACCCTTCAGACCTTCCGAATCCCGAACTGCTGAAACTGCTGCAGGGCGGTGTTGCACCCAGACCCATTGCATTGGCAAGCACAGTTGACGGGGAGGGTCGGCCCAATTTGTCACCCTTCAGCTTTTACAACCTGTTTGGCATCAACCCCACAACACTGATCTTTTCGCCTGCACGCAGGGGACGTGACAACACAACCAAACATACTTTCGAAAACCTGAAAGAAGTGCCTGAAGTGGTTATCAATGCCGTAACTTACAGCATGGTGCAACAAATCAGCCTTTCCAGTACCGAGTACGGTAAAGGTGTGAATGAGTTTGAAAAAGCAGGTTTTACCGCTCTTGAGTCGGCAAAGGTGAAGCCCTTTCGGGTAAAAGAATCGCCTTTGCAGTTTGAATGCAAGGTCAGGGAAATCATCGAAACCAGCGGAAAGCCCGGATCGGGTAACCTTGTGATCTGCGAGATTGTCCACATCCATCTGGATGAAAACATATTCGATGAAACCGGAACCATTGATCCCGATAAAATAGACCTGGTGGGCCGGATGGGAGCAAATTATTACGTTCGTGCCTCCGGAAATGCAAAATTTGTTGTCCCCAAGCCCCTGACCACACTTGGTATTGGTGTGGATGCGCTGCCGGATTCCATCCGGCTGAGCCCTTACCTGAGCGGCAACGACCTGGGACAACTGGGAAACCAGGAGCAATTGCCGGGTTCAGATGAAATTAAAAAATTGAAAGAGCAGGATAATCTACGAAAGTTGGCATCGGACACCAAGGCCCTCCACACCTACGCCAAATCGCTGATTGCTGCCGGCGATGTTTACCGGGCACTTACGGTTTTGATGATTCCTGAGCTAAAGTAAAAAGAAGAAGTTCCCGTCTCTCCCTTTGATTTGTTACTCTTCCTTAAAAAAACAGTACCTGCAATAAGGTATGCACAATAATCCGTATTTTTACCCTTGGTGAAAAAATGAATTGGTGAAACAAATATTCATTCTATTAGTTGCCTCAGTTTCTATTTTAACCGGCCTCAAAGCAAATCCTGCAACCGACAGCATCCGGTCCAGATTAACCCTGGTTGACGACATAACCAGAGTGAAGATTCTTTGTGATCTGTGTTGGGAATATCGCTTTGTTTCGGCCGACTCAGCCCTGTTGTACGGTGAACAGGCCTTACAGTTGGCAGGCAGCATCAATTATCCCAAAGGACAGGCTCAGGCGTATAACGACATGGGCATTGTTTACATTGGCAGGGGTGAATTCGATCATGCGCTCGACTACTTTAACAAATCCATGGAGATTCGTAAGGTGCTCGGCGACACGGCAGGCATGGCCTCACTGTACAATAAAATAGGGATTGTTTACCAAAAGCAGGGCAAGTTGAAACTGGCATTGAAGAACCAGATTCAGGCTTTGAAGATTTATGAACAGTTGAAGCAGGACCTTTGGATAGGTTACTGCCTCAACAACATCGCCATTGTCCACCAAAACCTTGGGAATCTGGAAAAATCGCTGGAGTACCATTTCAAAGCCCTGCGTTACCGGGAACAAATGAATGATGTTTATGGCGAAGGAGGTTCCCTCGGGAACATTGGCAATGTTTACGTGAAAATGGGCGATACGGCTGCCGCGATCGGCTATTATGAAAAGGCGCTGTCCATGTTGCGGCAGGTGCAGGATGCTGAAGCGATAAGTGTCCAGCTCAGCAACCTTGGGAATATTTATGCCGCACGGGGCGATTACGAAAAAGCCCGGGAGTTGCTGGACGAATCGCTTCAGTTAAGGGAAAAAATGGGTGACCGCAAGGGTATTTCTTCGGCACTGATCAAGCTTGGGGACTTGTACCTTGACCAGAAAAAATACAAAGATGCCGCCCGCGCACTGTACCGGGGACTTGCCATTGCCAAAGAAATTTCGGTGGTCGAGGAAGAAATGTCGGCCTTACTGACCATTGCCAAAATGCATGCGTTGCAAAACAATCATGACAGCGCTTTTCTGTACACCAACTATTACATTGCAACCAAGGACTCGGTTTACGAAAAACGACTGGCCCAACAAATTGTTGATGTACAGGAAAAGTACGAAACAGAAAAAAGAGAACAACAAATTGCCTTGCTGAAGAAGGAAAATGAACTGACGGAAATACGTTTGAAACAAAGAAAAACCGAAATCGGGATGCTTATTTCCTTAATCGTCAGCATCGTGGGTGCCGGAATATTTGTTTTGTACCGCCGCCGGCAGATGCAAAAAGCTGCACTTGATGCCGCTGTAATCGAACACGCCGAGGCCCAACTGAAAGCGGTTCTGGAAGGTCAGGATCAGGAGCGCCAGCGCATTGCCCGCGAATTGCACGACGGCGTAGGACAAACCCTTTCGGGTATTAAACTAAACTGGGAAAATTTATCGGATAGCTTTGATAATTCCGGGAAAAAGAAACAGCTTGAAAAAATGGCGCACATGCTCGATGATGTTGTCACCGAAGTACGCTCCATTTCGCACCAGATGATGCCAAAAGAACTGGAACAGTTCGGCCTGGTTCCTGCCATCCGCAGTGTGCTCCAGTTCAGTTTCGGGGGTACCGGTATCAGTTACAGTTTCGAAGAGGACGGTTTGGACGCCAGGTTGCCCCAGCCGGTTGAACTGGGACTGTTCAGGATTATCCAGGAACTGGTTTCAAACATCCTTAAGCATGCGGGTGCAACAAAGGTGAACATCCGCATTCTGCACCGCAATAACCGAATCATACTGTTGGTGGAGGATAACGGAAAAGGCTTCGATTTCGATAAAGTCAAGGGCAGCGGTATCGGGCTGATGAACATCAGCAGCAGGGTGGAAGCCATCAAGGGCGTGTTGAATTACGAAACGGCAGAAGGTAAAGGTACCATTGTCACAATCAGAATCCCTTTATAAAAATGAAAGAATTGAACATATTACTTGTTGACGACCACCAGATCATTATCGATGGCTTGCGCGAACTGGTAAACAATGAAAAGGGCATGCAGGTTGTCGGCGCCGCCAACAATGGCAGCGAAGCCATTGAAATGCTGAAGGTGCTGGATGCGGATGTGGTGCTGATGGACATTGACATGCCGGTAATGAACGGCCTGGATGCAACCAGGGAAATTAAAAGCCGGGGAGGAAAAACCAAAGTGATCATCCTTTCGATGCATTGCGAAAGCGGGATGGTTAAGGAACTGATTGGCATTGGCGCCGACGGCTACCTTTTAAAGAATGCCAGTAAAGAGGAACTTATCGGCGCCATCAGAAATGTAGCGGGAGGCAGGCAGTATTTTGCGACCGATGTTACCCTGTCGTTGTTAAGCAAAGACAAACCTCAGACACAACAGGGGCTTACCGTGGAACTTACCAGACGCGAAAGGGAGATTCTGACCCTCATTGTTGACGGCTACTCCAACAAAGAAATCGGTAAAAAGCTGTTTATCAGCCATCGCACGGTTGATACCCACCGCACCAACCTGATGAAAAAACTGGGGATCAACAACATTGCCGGACTCATCAGTTTTGCCATCAAAAACGGCATCGTTTCCTGAACCGGAAAGCCACAAACACCCGAACTACGGTATTTACCGTAGTAAATTACGGACAATCCACTACATACACCGCCGTGTGAAGGTTTACTTTTGTTCTGTAATTGTTTTTCTAACTTCAAAGCAGGTTCTCATGATAATGAAACTACACAGCGGCTTCCGGCAGTCACCACATTTATTTTGCTTTGAGGTTAAAATGATTACACTGCCGGAGACGCTGTGTTTTTTACTCATTAAAAAACATTTAAAAATGAAAATGAAACGAATTTTTTTCAGCGCCCTTTTGATCTCGGCAGTAATCCTCGTCTCCTGCAAGAAATCTGATGACGATGGAGGTGCCTCCCCCGGCGGCAACTCCATGAGTCTGACTTATGACGGAACCAGTTGGTCAGCCAGTTTGTCCGTACAGGCAGTGAGCACCAACGGTGTGTTAAACATTACAGGCAGCGACAGCCAGGCCCGCCAGGCTTCAGTTGTACTTTACAATGTAACCTCCCCTGGAACATATGTAGTAGGTCCCAGCGGTAATGCGAGTAACCAATTGAGGTGGACGGAAGGTGTTTCTACTGAGCAGACTTATGTGGCAAACTTTATCCTGGGCGAAGGTACGGTCACCCTTACCGAACTCACTGCCACGGGAACCAAAGGCACTTTTTCCTTTACCGGTTACAATACCAGTAGCGGAAAAAGAACGATTACCAATGGCAAATTTGACGTAACATTTTAATAGATCATCCGGTTTGCCACTGTGTCCGGGAAATCCCGGACAACAAAAAATTTGAAACAACCTGATTCAAAAAGTTAACTGCCCACTAACTATTTACTAATCTTACTGATAAGCTCGAAGCTT
>JAJRWG010000193.1 GCA_024276895.1 Bacteroidota bacterium | reverse complement strand
CACCTTATTAAAAACATCTGCTTCCGGGTCGGCAATCAGTGACTGGTTTCCGGTGGCCAGGTCGTATTTGTAGCAAACCTGCGGATAAGAAATGCTGTTGCCCGTGTAAACCATTTGCTTTGCATTGCCTGTAAAGCCTGCCGATTTCACCACGTCAACCTGAGCCCCAAGGTCGGTAAAGCTGTGGCTTGATTCTTCAAAAACATAAAGTTTCTTATACGTCCGGCTTTGTCCGATGACGTAAATGCGTCCATCACCGCTGTTCCACCAGGCCCTGCTGACAGCCGGATCAAAATCTTTGGTGATGGGCTGCACGGCAGCAGACTGCAAGTCGTAAATGTAGGCCTGCGTGTCGTAATCATTTGGGGTTTTTCCTGCACTGACGTTTTTTCCCACATCGCCGAAAAGCACGGGGCTGCCGGTTACCAGCAACTTCTTTCCGTCGGGTGAGTAGCTGACCGAGCCGCCGTAATGCTTGTCCCAGATGGTGTCGATGCTCATGCCTTCGAGGTTTATTTCCATCAGTACCTGCCTGGAATAGGGGCGCTGCGAAAAGTCAGGAAACTCATGCGATACCATGATACGTTTGCCGTCGGGACTGATATCATGGAGGTTGTTGCCCAGGTAACCCCAGGTCAGGCGTTCCCGCGTCAGGTCGTCAATATTGAGTTTGTATAGTTGTGTCCGTTTTCGCCACCAGGGCCAGCGGTCGGGCATGCCCTCCACTTTGTACACATCGTTTTTACTTTCCTTGGGCTCTTCGGTGATAGTGTAAATCAAATAAGCACCCGTCTTTGCCCAGCGGTGGCTGTTAATCTTATCGCTTGTCTGAAGCAGTACTTTGTTTGTCAGGCTGTCCGGGTTCAGTAATTCGATGGTATTTTTTCCTGCCAGTTTGGAGGTATAACTGATCCGGTGACCCAGGGGTGCCCAGTTGACCTGATTCATTTCCTTTCCCCGGGAGCTGAACAGCATGCGCCCGTTTTCAACATCCTTTACCTCAAACCAACTATCGCCTACTCCTGCAGGACCAAAAGTCTCGGAATACCGCAACAAGACCAACTCACCGTCAGGCGAGAGGGAAGCATCCCTTAGGCGAAGGCCTTCCAGCAACAATTTCATATCCATTTTTCGCACAGGGTCCAGGCTGAGACGGACGTCACCGTCCCCGCCGGTTGACAGTCGTGTGAGGGTTTTCCAGTTAACCCCTTCCTCTTTGCTGTAGAGCGATGTAATGACCACCAGGTGCTTGCCCGGTTCCAGGTTCAGCTTTTTTGTTTTCTTTTCAACTTTTTTGTCTTTATTGTCGAATTTAAGTTTCGACAGCTTTTTCTTTCCGTCCACGTAAAGCACAAAGCATTGCCGGCTTTCGATCTCAAAACCGATCTCGGTGTAGCTGTCATTTTCCAGGTAACTTGCCTGCACGTTGATGCCGTAATTTGTTTTTTTTGGCTTGGGGATGGACAACATTCCATTTTTGGCTGTTTTCTTCGGTTTCCAGCGAATCTGTTTACCGTTTTGCCTGAGAAAATCTTCGCCTTCTACCGGCTGCCTGACAGTTTTGGGTTCATACACCAGCAGGTCGGACGCCTTGAACTTCTTGCCGTCAAGATTCTTTTCCTGATGAAAAGCAGGCAGTTCAATTTCAAGCGGTCCGGCGGTAAGCCATTGTTCAACCGTCAGTCCTTTGTCTGTTGTATCACGTGCAGACTCCTGGGCAATAAGCGGGATCGTCCATAAAAAAAGAAGGAGAAATGCAAAGGTTTTGCCGTACATTAAATAATGCGTCATTTTAAACGAAGCTCGGAAATCATTCATGTGATGGGGATTTAATAAGTTAGACAACGGGGTTCCTGCTTTGGCAGAAGCTGTCCACAAAAATAAAAAAAAGGACAGGCGTTTTCATTTATTAAGAAGAATAATATACTTTTGCACCCTCAAAATAAAAGCTATGGCAAAGAAAAAGAACCAGCCTGTTTCCGGTGACAAACGACTGGAAAACATTGAAGAAACCTTATCGAGGACCGAACAACTCATTGTTAACAACCAAAAAATAATAATGGTCATTGTTGCAGTGGTACTTGTGGTTATCCTTGCCTATTTCGGCTACAACAGGTATTACCTTGAGCCTACCACCATTGAAGCTCAGGAACAAATGTACGCAGCACAGTCCTATTTCGAGGCGGATTCGCTGGACAAAGCCCTGTACGGCGATGGCAACAACCTCGGTTTTATCGATATTGCCAACGATTACAGCATCACCAAACCCGGCAACCTGGCCAACTACTACGCCGGCATTGCTTTTTTACGGAAGGGCGATTTGGATCAGGCCATCGACTACCTGGAGGAATTCGACGGCAACGATCACATCATCAGTTGCATGGCAACAGGTGCCATCGGCGATGCCTGGCTGGAAAAAGGTGATAACGAAAAAGCCATTGCATATTACCTGGAAGCCGCCAACAAAGAAGTCAACAACTTCACCACTCCTTTATTTCTGTTTAAAGTTGCCCAGGTGCACGAAATTAACGGCGACTACGAAGATGCCGTGCGTGTTTACTCACGCATCAGGACAAATTACCTGACCAGCAATGAAGGCAAAAACATTGACAAATACATTGCCCGCGCCGAAACACTGGCAAAAAAGAAATAAGATCAAAGATCAGGATTTTAAACCCGGTGATTGTCGCCGGGTTTTTTTTATTTTAGCCAACAGCTAAACACGGCAACCGACATGCCGTAACGGAGAGACCTGCCAAAATAAAAGAAGCGTGGAAAAAAAGGACTTACGCATCGTTTTTATGGGAACACCCGAATTTGCAGTCCCGTCACTGAAAGCAATTCAGGACGAAGGCTACAAGGTTGTTGGTGTAATCACTGCTGCTGACAAGCCTGCGGGAAGGGGTAAAAAACTGCAGGCGCCGGCCGTCAAGCAGTTTGCGCTGGCGCATGGCCTGCGTGTTTTGCAACCCGAAAAGCTGAAGGACGAGGGTTTTCTCCAGGAGCTCCGTTCATTGGAGGCTGACCTGCAGGTTGTCGTTGCCTTCCGGATGCTGCCCTTTCAGGTGTGGAACATGCCCCCTTTGGGTACCTTCAACCTGCACGCCTCGCTGTTGCCGCAATACCGCGGAGCAGCGCCCATCAACCACGCCATCATCAACGGGGAAAAAACCACGGGACTGACCACCTTTTTTCTGGACAAACTGATTGACACCGGAAAAATTATCCTCCGGCAGGAAATCAACATCGGAGCAGATGAAGATGCAGGGAGCCTCCACGACCGGATGATGATTGCCGGGGCAGACCTGGTGGTGAAGACCATCGAACTTATCCGTACCGGCCGGGCCGATACGCTTTCCCAGTCAGCACTGATTTCTCCCGGACAGCCCTTGCATCCCGCCCCAAAAATATTCAAGACCGATTGCAAAATCAACTGGGAACAACCTCTTGATCGCCTCCACAACTTTGTACGCGGACTGAGCCCTTATCCTGCTGCTTACACCCACTTTGTTCTACCCGGAACCCGGGAAATTCATGTTAAAATTTTCAGAACATCCAAAGAGGAAGCACCCCACGGATTACATGCCGGCACATTGTTAACTGATGGCAGGCAGTACATAAAAGTGGCAGTCAGGAACGGCTACCTTCATATCCTGGAGCTTCAGCAAGCCGGAAAGAAACGAATGCCGGCCGGTGATTTTCTGCGGGGAAATCCACTCACAGGCGATTGGAGAGTCATTTAAAATATCTTTCCCTCAGGTTGTGAACACCGATGAATAAATTGTTCCCACGGGTACTTATCCGGAACTTTTTATCTCCAAAAGCCGTGTTTTCACAGGCATTTCAGCCGTTTTTTGGCCTGGTTTATTAACAAATCGGCTGTTTTATTAACAATTCGGCACTATTTAAGCTGAAAGACTTGTTTCTTTTGGGATTACGTGTATTTTTGTTAGTGTTAATTCTTAGTTTAATCAATTAAAAAAATTTGTACTATGAACAAAGCTCAATTAGTAGATGCAATGGCTGCACGTGCCGGCCTGAGCAAAGCTGATGCAAAAAAAGCATTGGAAGCATTTGTTGGCGCAACAACTGACGCACTTAAAGGTGGCGATCGTGTTGCTATGGTAGGATTCGGAACATTCTCCGTTTCTACGCGAGCTGCCCGGAAAGGTCGCAATCCGCAAACGGGTGCAACGATTGACATTGCTGCAAAAAGAGTACCCAAATTCAGCGCAGGTGCCGAATTGAAGAATGCAGTGAAGTAATTGATCGCAAAGAAAGTTAAAAGCGTCCTGTTCATACGAGCGGGGCGCTTTTTTTTACAGGTATTTTTCGTAGTGTAGTACAAAGCGGTATGGAAGTGCCGCATCCGTCCCTGCATAGTCCACCCCGATCCTTGCGCTGACCGTAATGTCATTTTCATCAATGGGGGAAGGATTATCTTCAATCCAGACACTGTCGCCGCTAAGGGAACAGGCGTTGTGGGTCAGGTTTAGTCCAAGGGCTTTTGTAAGTTTACCGGGGCCGTTTGAAAGAGAATAACCTGACTTTGATTTCCCTGTCCGCTTCAGCATGCTTTCAACACCTGCGAGAGGAAACAAGCCCCGGATCAGAATGGCATGGGGCACACCGGCTTCACCTGTCACCACGTTAAAAAGGTAATGCATCCCGTAGCACAGGTAAATGTAACTGATGCCGCCGGATTTAAACATCACTTCCGTTCTGCGGGTACGGCGGTTGCCATAAGCATGGGAGGCACGGTCGGTGATGCCCGCATAGGCTTCCGTTTCGGTAATCATCCCACCGCTAAGCCGGCCGTCGATGTTTGTAAAAAGTAATTTGCCCAGCAGGTCACGGGCCAGGACAACAACCTGGTTCGAACGGTAGTATGCCCGGGGCAGCTTCAAAACTTCCTACAAAATGAATCCCACACCGAAAGTAAGTGTAACGTAACTGATTTGCTGCTTGAAAGAAGTGGTATAAGGGTCACCCTGCCAATCCCAGCCAACCACATTGTCGAAACTGACCGGCGATGCCAGGTAGTCGGCATAAACCAGCAGATAGAAAGACGGATACTTGAATTCAAAACCTGTGCCCAATGAGTATCCGTAACTGAAATCTTTGGCACTTTGCCGTTTGTAATCGGCTTTCTCACCTGTATCCCTTTGGGTGGTACGGATAACGAATTCCGGTGAGTACCCACCGTAAAAACCAAACAAAGCCCGGATGTTCCAGTCAATGGTTTCACTGAGTGGTAAACGCAGATAAGGCCCTGCCAGCATACCGCCGCTGCTCCAGTTTCTCAAGGTTTCAATGCTTACACCGTAATCGGTGTGTAGCGCTTCCAGTTCCTCCTTATATTTTGCAGTGTTGAGCTTGTTGCCGCTGTACACACCCATGGCTGCAATGCCAAAGTTGTGAAGAATCCGGTAAGTATAGGATATCTGGATATCAAAACCGGTTCTGGCCCATCCCGAGGTGGAATCGCCTATATCAGTCCGGGCAAAATCGCCAAGAGGAAACGAAGGCCCCACCGATATCCCGATATGACTCTTACTGCTTTGTCCGGACACGGCGGCGGAAGCCAACAGTAACAGAAGCAATATTTTTGCTTTTATAATCTTTGTTTTCATGGGTCAAAGTTACGCAATTTTCATTGCAGTCAATTTTTTAAGCTTTCAAAAGACAAATAATCAGCCGCGGCTCCAAAGCTGATCCAGCAAGGAATAAAGAAGGATGACCGGACTGTTCATCAGTCAAACGTCAAATCCAGTTGGTTGTACCATTTGAGGGTTTCGTCCTGTTGCCTGATGAGCTTGCTGTTGTCGAGTAACCAGCGGATGACGGCAATGGTTTTTTCTTCTTCAAAGTCGGTGATGCCGGCCATCAGTTGGTACAGGTGCTTAGGGCCTGACTTAAGCTGGGTTTCGATGGCCATTTCGATGGCTGCAAACTCCAGTTCGTTGAGTTCAACTTTGTTTTTCTCCTGGCAAACATCGCAGATGCCACATCTCTTGTGCTGGGTTTGCCCGAAATAATGCAACAGTTGCTGACTTCGGCACTGAATGGTATTGCTCAGGAAGTCCTGCAGATTTTGCAGCCGGCCCTCGGCGGCGATTTTCAGGTTTTGGTAATTTTCTTTTGATAATCCGATATTTTTCACGCTGAGCCTCTCCACCGCATACACCAGTTGTGGCCGGGTGCGGATGGGAATGTACTTCAGCATTTTAATCTTGTTCAGATAGCTGAGTTTTTTCACCACATCTTCCCGCTTCATTTCGGCCCTTTTGGCCAGCTGTGTTTCGTTGATGTTTACGTAATCGGTAAAAATGCCTCCGTACGAACGCAGTATTTCTTTCAGCAGGCGGTCGCTGCCCGGATTTTCGACCATGTAACGGTAAAGGGCTTCTTTCTTGAGCGGAATAAACAGCTTGGAGAACTGTCCGGCCGATTCGATGTAGTACAAATACCCTTCCCGTTCAAGGAATTTGATGGCGTTGTATGCCTCCAGCAGTTGAAAGCCGTATTGTCTGGAGAAGTCGGCAATGCTAAAATCGTAGCCGGTGTCTTTCCCGCTCCCTTCGGGTATCTGGAGGAAGTTCCCCAGCGCGTTGTAAACTTTCCGGATTATTTCGAGGCTGGGAAAAGACTGGGCCAGCCTCTTTTTTGCATTGGCGATGTCGTTGTTGTTAACCAACAGGCTTGCCGCAGCAGATTTTCCGTCACGGCCGGCGCGGCCGGCTTCCTGAAAATAAGACTCGATGCAGTCGGGCAGGTCGAAGTGGATAACCTGCCGCACATCGGCCTTGTCGATACCCATCCCGAAAGCATTTGTGGCCACAATCACTCGTGTGGTGCCCAACATCCATTCTTTTTGCCTTCGGCTGCGGGTGTGTGAGTCCAGGCCTGCATGGTAAAATCCGGCACTGATATTGTTTTTTGAAAGTATCTCAGCCAGTTCGCGCGTTTTTCTCCTGCTGCGTACGTAAACGATGGCCGCCCCGCGTTCATCCTGCAACAGGCGGAGCAACCTGCCGCTTTTATCGTTTTCCCTGTAAACGGAGTAGGACAGGTTTTTTCTTTCAAAGCCTGCCCGGAACAGATTTTTACTGCGAAACTTCAGCTTTTCCATTATGTCCTGCGCCACATCGGGTGTGGCAGTCGCCGTAAGCCCCAGCACGGGAGCGTCAGGGAGCAACTCCCTGATGTTTGCAATGCGCAGGTAGGGTGGACGGAAATCGTAACCCCACTGGGAGATGCAATGGGCTTCGTCAACGGCAATCAGGTTAATTTTCAGCCTGCCGATTACAAAAAGGAAAGCCGTGTTTTCGAGGCGCTCAGGAGAAATATAAAGAAATTTGTTTTTCCCTGTCAGGCAATTGGAGTAAACCGATTCAATTTGGTCGCGGTGCATACCGGTATGGACTGCACCGGCGGCAATGCCCATTTTTTTCAGCCTGGCAACCTGGTCTTTCATCAAAGCAATGAGCGGACTGATAACCAGGCAGGTGCCTTCCTGCATCAGGGCCGGTATCTGGAAACAAACCGACTTTCCCCCACCCGTAGGGAGCAGTGCCAGTACATCTTCTTTTCTGAGTACAGTGTCAATAATCTCTTCCTGTACCGGCCTGAAGGTGCTGTGTCCCCAGTATTGTGTCAATATTTTTCTTGCTTCGGCGCTCACTGTTATCTGGATTTAAAGTCAGAGGGTTTTCGTTGCGGTTTGCTGTTTTAAGTCATTTATAGTTAAGCATTCCGTTTAAACTTTGTGCTTTGGTTTTTAAGTTTTGTGCTTCATTTTAGTCCCGGCCTTTCTGTTTGTCTTCCGAAAATAAGCAAAAAACCAATGTTCCGGCTAAAATAGTTTTAATTTTATTGCCGTTTTCAGGCAACCAGCAAGCGAGCCCATTGTCTTACCAAATAATTGAAGGCCTTTAATGTTATCGGACGACCAGATTATAGAAGGATGTAAAAAAGGGAAACGT
>JAJRWG010000192.1 GCA_024276895.1 Bacteroidota bacterium | reverse complement strand
CGTGCCAGTTTGCGGTTTAAAACTTTAAATCGTGCCTGCTTAAATTTATCCGTCCGACTTCAAACTTTGTTATTTTCGCCAAAGATTTTCCGGCCAGCAGAGCCTTCATGTTTTTTTGAGAATTAAAACCAACAGCCCATGCTCGACACGTACCGGCATAAGGGAATGCGCAAAAAACTGGTGGACAGCATCCGTCGCAAGGGGATAAAGGACGAACGGGTACTGGAAGCCCTCAACACCATCCCCCGTCACCTGTTCCTGGATTCTTCTTTCCTGGAATATGCTTACGAGGACAAGCCATTCCCCATCGGATCGGGGCAAACCATTTCGCAGCCGTACACGGTGGCTTTTCAAAGTGAACTGCTTCAGGTCGGGCCCGGGATGAAAGTGCTGGAAATCGGTACCGGCTCCGGCTATCAGGCTTGTGTGCTTGCCGAAATAGGCGCCAGGGTGTTTTCGGTCGAACGGCAAAAAAAACTCTACCTGAAAACCAAGGAGTTCCTGAAAAAAATGGGCTATCACATCCGACTGTTTTATGGCGACGGAGGTAAAGGTGTGCCGGCTTTTGCACCTTACGACAGGATTCTGATCACCGCGGCTGCACCTGAAATTCCGGAAACGCTCGTGGAACAGCTTAAAACCGGCGGATTGCTTGTGGCACCACTTGGAAAAGGAGGCGTCCAGACCATGGTCAGAATGAAAAAGGAAAATGACGGTCAACTCAGCATGGAAGAGTTTGGCGCATTCCGGTTTGTTCCCATGTTGCAAAACAAGGCAAACGACTAAAACCCGGATTATTGAAAGATTTAACCAGCGGTAAGGAGGGGAAACTCATACTCAGTTTTGCATTGCCCATGCTTTACGGCAATGTGTTCCAGCAAATGTACAATGTGGTTGACAGCATTGTCATCGGCAAGGTGCTGGGCGAAGAGGCGCTGGCAGCGATAGGGGCAAACTTCCCCCTCATTTTTGCACTCATCTCTTTCGTTGTGGGCATTGCCATCGGTTCCACCGTAGTGATTGCCCAGTATTTCGGTGCCAAGCAAATGGGTCGTGTCAAACGTGCCATCGACACACTGTACATTTTTTTGTTTGTGGCCGCCCTTTTTCTGACAGTGGCCGGCATCTGGGGAAGCAAATATGTTTTTCAGCTCATCAGCCTGCCCAAAGATGTGATCCCGCTGGCCGTCGAGTATTTTCAGGTTTACGCCCTGGGCTTTGTTTTCTTTTTCGGCTTCCAGGGCACCAGTGCTGTGCTTCGCGGGCTTGGGGACTCAAAAACTCCGCTGTTCTTTTTGATTATTTCCACCGTGGTCAACATTGTACTCGACCTGTTTTTTGTGGTGTTCCTCAAATGGGGCATCCAGGGGGTGGCAGCAGCCACCGTTATCGCACAGGGCGGCGCCTTTTTCAGCATTGCTTTCTACCTGAACCGCTACCACAAATTCCTGGACTTTACACCCTTGAAAATGCGGTTCGACATGGAAATCTTTAAAAAAAGCCTGCGCATCGGTTTACCGACCGGCATGCAGCAAACCTTTGTTTCGGTGGGGTTTCTGGCGCTTTACCGTATCGTGAACATGTTTGGCACTCCCACCATTGCCGCCTACAGCATTGCCACACGCATCGACATGTTTGCCGCCATGCCGGCCATGAATTTTTCGGCGGCCATTTCCACCTTCGTTGGACAAAACATTGGCGCCAACAAGTTGGACCGCATTGGCAGAGGGATGAATGCAACCCTTGTAATGACCAGTCTGATCTCTGTGGTTGTGTCGCTGGGATCCATCATTTTTGCGGGCCCGCTGATGAGGCTTTTTACCAACGATCCGGAGGTGGTGGAAATCGGCAAACAGTACATTTACGTGGTTAGCGGTTTTTATGTGGTGTTTTCCACCATGTTTGTCATCGGCGGGGTGCTGCGCGGGGCCGGCGACACCTTCATCCCCATGATCATCACCCTGCTGGCTTTGTGGGTTATCCGCATACCTTCATCTTACCTGCTTTCGCTTAAATTCGGCTATTTGGGCATCTGGTGGGGTATTCCGGCAGCCTGGTTTTTTGGTGCGCTCCTCTCCTTTATTTATTTCAAAACCGGCAGGTGGAAGAAAAAGTCGGTGGTGAAGCACGACAGACCCGAAACCTGATTTTTTTCCAACACTGACAACAAGTTTTGAACAAACCGGCCGATCGTAGCGGAAAGATTCTTAGCTTCATGCCCTGTTTAACAATTGAAGGATTTGCTGCGATCCGGAGTTCGAAAGCCCCCTTTGTTCTGCTCAGACTCTGAATTAATAATTTCTTAATATTGAATAAACTAAGGTGCGATTTATTTTTACTTAATTGCAAGCCCAAATCATATAACACAACAATATGGAATCCTTTTACTTAATCTTAGTTGTCATTTTGTTTTTGCTGGCTGCCTCCGACCTGATCGTTGGCGTAAGCAACGATGCCGTGAACTTTCTGAACGCCGCCATCGGCTCTCGTGTCGCCCCTTTCCGGACCATTGTGATTGTTGCGTCACTTGGCATTCTGGTCGGGGCCGTATTTTCCAGCGGCATGATGGAAGTTGCCAGGAAAGGCATTTTCAATCCCGAACAGTTTTATTTTTCGGAGATCATGATCATTTTCATGGCAGTGATGGTGACCGACGTGATTTTGCTGGATGCCTATAACACTGCCGGACTACCTACTTCGACAACAGTTTCAATTGTTTTTGAATTACTGGGCGCCGCGGTGGGTATGGCAAGCATCAAACTGATAAGTGCCGACGGAGGCATGACCATCGGACAATTTATCAACTCCTCCAAAGCCCTGGCCATCATTTCCGGCATCCTGTTGTCGGTGGGGGTTGCCTTTTCGGTCGGGGCCATTATCCAGTACGTTACAAGGATAGCCTTTTCCTTTAACTACATGAAGCGGATAAAATACCTGGGTTCCATCTGGGGCGGGATTGCCTTTACGGCCATGACTTATTTTATGCTGATCAAAGGAGCCAAAGGCGCTTCTTTTATGACGGACGAAACCAAAGACTGGATCACTGCCAACAGTGGCATGATCATGTTGTTCAGCTGGATAGGGTGGACTGTTTTGCTGCAATTGCTCAACTGGGTTACCCGGTTTAACATCCTGAAGCTGATCGTTCTTGTCGGCACCTTTGCCCTTGCCATGGCTTTTGCCGGCAACGACCTGGTGAACTTCATCGGAGTGCCCATCGCCGGTTTTAACTCTTACGAAATGTTTATAGCCAATCCCGGCGCCGACCCGGGCGGCTTTCTGATGAGCGGCCTTGCGGGAAAGGTACCCACACCTACCCTTTTTCTGGTCATCGCCGGAATCATTATGGTACTCACACTTTTTGTTTCTTCCAAGGCACGGTCGGTGGTTAGAACCTCGCTTGATCTTGGCCGGCAGGAAGAAGGAGATGAACGATTCAGGTCAACCTGGATATCGAAAGTGCTGGTACGTTCGTCCATCAACATCTCGTCGAATGTGAAAAAAATATTGCCTTCCGGATTGGTTCGCACGGTGAACAAACAGTTTGAACTAAAACCGGATAAATCTTTGGAAAACAAAAAAGACAAGCCCGAATTCGACCTGATCCGTGCTTCGGTCATCCTGACGGTTTCCAGCATCCTGATCGCCTTCGGCACCTCCCTCAAGCTTCCCCTTTCAACCACCTACGTCACTTTCATGGTGGCCATGGGCGCATCGCTGGCCGACAAGGCCTGGGACAGGGAGAGCGCCGTTTACCGGATTTCGGGCGTTTTCGCCGTGGTGGGCGGCTGGTTTCTGACAGCCATCTCCGCCTTCACCGTGGCATTCGTCATGACCTATATTTTCTACTACGGCGACATCCCCGGCATGATCATCATGCTTGCCGTTGTCGCTTACGTTGTTTACCGCACACATGCCCTGCACAAAAGCAAAGTGCTGGCAGAAAAAGTTGAGGAAGACGAACTGGACACCCTGTCGGACGAAAACATTGTGGAAAAATCAATGAAAGGGATCATCAAAAACCTGAAGATCATTGTTGAAAACTACGGCAGGACTGTTGACGGGCTGGAAAAAGAAGACCTGAAAGACCTGAAAAAAGCCAAGAAAGAATTGGATAAGATCACTGCCCGGACCAAATACCTGAAAGACCACATCGGTCTTATCGTAGAGAAACTTCGGGAAGAAGTGGCTGCCGACACAGCCTACTATTTTGTTCAGGTGCTCGACTATATGCGCGAAATGCTGCACAGTATTTCCTTTGTGGTCAGCCCGGCCCTGGAACATATTGACAACAACCATAAACCACTGCTTCCGGAACAGATAAATGAGCTGAGAAGGGTTCATGCCGGTCTTTCGGAAATGATTCTTCTGGTTGCCGAAAGCCTGAAAAAAGAAGACTTTAGCAAACAGGATGATCTGCAGGAAATGCAAAGAAAATTCCTTGATACACTTGGCCATTTGAACAAAACTATGATCAAGCGGATTAAAAACGCCGAGGTGGGAACGAAAAACAGCATGCTGTATTTCAACATCCTCAACGAAACCAAAAACATTGCCCTGCAGGTTGTGAACCTTTACAAGTCGCAACGTGACTTCGTGAATTACCAGAATGGTCCCAGATAACAAGGAACGTATTTCTGTTGAAAAAATCATCAGTGGGGGTCAGTCCGGCGTTGACCGGGCTGCCCTTGACTTTGCCCTGGCGCATGGAATCCCCTGCGGGGGATGGTGCCCCAAAGGCCGGCTGGCCGAAGATGGCCGCATCGATGAAAAATATCCGCTCACCCAGACCGAAACCTCTTTGTATGCCGAGCGCACAAGGCTCAATGTAAAACACAGCGACGGGACGCTGATCCTGTTTACCGGGGAACTTGGCAACGGTACAATCCTCACGCAGAAAACCGCCCTGAAATTAAAGAAGCCCTGCCTGCTGATCTGCCTGGAAGAAAACCGACAGAAAGAACAGGCCCGAGAACTGCTGTCGTGGCTGAAAGCCAACCACATTGCCATCCTCAATATTGCCGGCCCGCGCGAAAGCAGCAGTCCCGGCATTTATTCCAAAACGCTGAAGTTTTTAAATGAATTGACCTGATTACCCAGTAACTAATTGCCCTAAATAATTATCAATACGAATCCAAAACGTTCCATGCTTTTGATTTAAGTCTGGAAGATGTCCGGATGCAGGCAGGCTGGAAAAACCGGGTGGTTTGCGAAAGTCACGCTCAGAAAGTAACCTGGAACCGCACCTGAAAAATATTGGCCTTACCCAGTTGGCTCACATCTGAATGAATGTAATTGAAAGAAAACCTGGTAGCCGGGTTCAGGTACCAGTTTAGTCCTGCCGTCAGGTTATTCATCAAGCCGCCTGAAAGGTCATTGTCGTTCATGTTGATGTAGGAATAACGGATGGCCAGTTCAAATGCACCGGTACCGCCTTTGCCCAGGTTCTTTTTCGGTTTCAGCCTGTCGAAAGCCGTTTTGGAGGGGTTGTAATTTTTATGCTCACCTGTGATAAACCAGCTAAATGTGGCAAAGAAAGCGTCCAGTAAATAACTCTCCTTTTGGTAATCCAGACTGTCGGCCGGGCTTAAGTCGCTGATGGTATATTCGCTTTGCAGGGCGAAGCTCCCCATCACAAGCGCAAATTCAGCTTTAAAGCTGTTACTTTTTTACAGTGCATCAACTTTTAGATTCAGGTATTTTGGTGCCATATGGGCTTCGTGACGAACGCCATACACCAGCTTCTGATTGCCCCAGTACTCGTATGAGTAACCAAGGCCAAGGTGCAGCACCGTATAGCCGTCGTCAACTTTGTACACAGGCAGCCCGGACAGTCTTGCAGTTGCCTGGCGACTGTTGCCTG
>JAJRWG010000191.1 GCA_024276895.1 Bacteroidota bacterium | reverse complement strand
GGTGATAAGATTCACGGGGTTAACAATTTCGATGATCTTAAAAATCTGGTGAAAACTTACGGACATCCCATCCGGTTAACAGAAAACTTTAACGAATCCCTGCAAATCTACCGCCAAAACCTGGGGCTGGAATTCATCACAGGATATCTGATTGAGTACTCGCTTTCGGTGGACAATATTTTTGTGATCCTGATGATTTTCTACTCCTTTGGCGTTGAAAAGAAATACTACCACCGCATTTTGTTCTGGGGCATCCTCGGTGCAGTGGTCATGCGTTTTTTGTTCATTTTTCTCAGTTCGGCGCTCATCCAGCACTTCAGTTGGGTGCTGTATGTTTTCGGGCTGCTGCTGGTTTTCACAGGCATCAAAATGTTCATCGACTGGAACAAACCGCAAAAGATCGATCCTGCCCGGCATCCGGTTACACGATTCGCTTCACGCTACCTTCCGGTGGATGAAGATTACAAAGGCTCACGGTTTTTTATCCGAAAAAACGGGAAAATCTACATCACCGGACTTTTTGTAGTTGTGCTGGTCATCGAGTTTTCCGACGTTATTTTTGCCATCGACTCGGTGCCGGCCATTTTTTCCATCACCAAAGACCCCTTCATCGTTTACTTTTCCAACATTTTTGCCATCATCGGTCTGCGCTCCCTGTTTTTCCTGCTGATGAACCTGGTGGAAAAATTCCGCTACCTGAAGATCGGGCTGGCCGTGTTGCTTGTTTTCATCGGACTGAAAATGCTGCTGCACCACTGGCTGCCCCTTACCACCATGCAGTCGTTGTTCATCGTGCTGGCCATTCTGGTGCTTAGTGTTTTAATTTCGGTGATGTTTCCTGCCGGCAAAAAGGAATCCCGTACGGAAGGTATCGGAAAATGACGGTTATTTTTGTCTATTATACCTTATTTTTTGATTTCCGGGAAGTAACTTTCCAGCAATTTTTGGGCTGCTTCGTAGGGTGAAATCTTCCCTTCCCTGATTTGCTGCTCGTAAACTTTAAGTTGCTGACGGATGGTTTGGTTTTCAAAAAAGCCGTCTGTAAGACTACGTGTAATGGATTCGCGGAGGAGGAACAATGACTGCTGCTGACGGTTTTCGTGGAACCAGCCGCTTCGATTTGTGAGGTTTACAAAATTCTCAATTTCCCTGCTGACCTCCTCCAGTCCTTTTCCGGTGAGGGCCGATGCCGTAAGCACACGGGGATTCCATCCGTTGGGCAGGGCAGGAAAAAGATGCAGGGCATTTTCAAATTCCTTTTTCGCCAGGGCGGCTTTGGTCAGGTTGTCGCCATCGGCCTTGTTGATCACGATCAGGTCAGCCATTTCCATGATGCCGCGCTTGATGCCCTGCAACTCGTCGCCGCCACCTGCCAGCATCAGCAAAAGAAAGAAGTCAACGATTTGGGCCACCGAAGTTTCCGACTGGCCCACCCCCACAGTTTCGACGATGATAAAATCGAAACCGGCAGCTTCGCAAAGGATCACCGATTCGCGGGTTGCCCGTGCCACGCCTCCCAGTGTGCCCGAAGTGGCCGAGGGGCGCACAAAAGCATCGGGATGGATGCTCAACGCCTCCATCCGGGTTTTGTCACCCAGGATGCTTCCCTTCGAACGGCTGCTGCTGGGGTCGATGGCCAGCACAGCCACCCGGTGACCTTTATCGATCATTTGTAGTCCGAAAGCCTCAATGAAAGTGCTTTTGCCCGCGCCCGGTACACCGGTAATGCCCAGCCTGACCGACTTGCCCGCGTACGGGAGGCAGTCGTGGACAAGCTTTTCAGCCACTTGTTTTTCCAACGGCAATTCGCTTTCGATAAGGGTGATGGCACGCCCGAGCATGCCACGGTCACCACTCAGAATGCCCTGCAGCAGTTCTTCGGGAGAAAGCCTGTCCTTTTTGAAACGGTGCAAGCCACCCGAAAGGGCAGGGTTCATGGCCGAGGGCTGCTCGATCCCCTGTTGCACCCTGAGCGCGGATTTGTCTTTTGGATATTTTTTGTCGGGCATGCCACCTGAATAAGTATTGCAAAGATAGGGAATTGCCCCTGTAATGCTTCAATAAAGACCGGTTAGCCCCGATTTTCGCCTCCAGATTGAAAAATTTTTCCAAAAAATTTGTTGAATTAAATAATTCTCTATTTTTGCACCTCGTTTTTAACACGTGATTCCTCCATAGCTCAGTTGGTTAGAGCACCTGACTGTTAATCAGGGTGTCCCAGGTTCAAGTCCTGGTGGGGGAGCGAAAAAAGTCCCGCATATGCGGGATTTTTTTGTTTCAGGCATGTTTTACGTTTACATTCTATATTCTCCCGGATCCGACTTGTACTACGTAGGCCATACGGGTGATTACACCGGAAGATTTTGGGAGCACAACTACTCTTTTTTTAGCAACCAACTTTTACAAAGGATACGGAAGTAATAATAAGGGTTCGGTTGTTTTTCCTATTTTTACCTCAACAAATCGCCATGGCAAACTTAACCCCTGAACAGAAGGCACGTGAAAAAATCGACCGCATGCTCACCGCGGCGGGATGGGCCATCCAAAATATGGACACCCTTAATTTCGCTGCCGGAACCGGTATTGCCGTCCGTGAATACCAGACGGAGGCCGGATTTGCCGATTACATCCTCTTCATCAACAGGCAGCCCGTCGGTGTGATCGAAGCCAAGCGCGAAGGAGAAGGGCACCACATCACCGTTGCCGAGGAACAATCGGGCGGATATGCCAAAAGCAGATAGAAATATTTTGAGAACGAACCCTTACGGTTTGTTTATGAAAGCACGGGCACCATCACACGGTTTACCGACTTCAACGACCCGAAACCCTGTTCCCGGGAGGTGTTTTCTTTCCACAGGCCGGAAACCCTGGCCGGGTGGCTGAAACAGGAAGAATCCCTCGCCGGACGTTTCCACGACCTTCCACGGCTGTCGCCTGAAGGATTGCGTGACTGCCAGTACAATGCCATCAAAAACCTGGAAGAGTCGTTCCGAAACAACCGCCCGAAAGCGCTGGTGCAAATGGCCACCGGCGCCGGGAAAACATTTACGGCCATCACCGAAGTTTACCGCCTGCTGAAGTTCGCAAATGCCAAACGCATTCTTTTTCTGGTGGATACACGCAATCTGGGCGAGCAGGCCGAAACGGAATTCATCAACTACATCCCGCAGGATGAAAACAGGAAATTCCCCGAACTTTATGTGCTTCAGCGGTTGCAGTCCGCTTACATTCCCACCAACAGCCAGGTGTGCATCAGCACCATTCAGCGACTTTATTCGATCCTGAAAGGGGAAGAGCTGGACGAAACCAAGGAAATGAGTTTATACGAAACGGAATGGAAACCCAAAGAACCGTTGCCGGTGGTTTACAACCCGGAAATCCCCATCGAATTTTTCGACTTTATCATCATTGACGAATGCCACCGTTCCATTTACAATTTATGGAAACAGGTGCTGGATTATTTCGACGCCTACCTGATCGGACTCACCGCCACGCCGGACAAACGCACCTACGGCTTTTTCAACCAGAATGTGGTGAGCGAATATTCCCACGAAGATGCCGTGGCCGACGGCGTGAACGTGGGTTACGAGGTTTACACCATCGAAACGGAAATAACCAAAGAAGGCGCCAAACTTGAAGCAAAAGAATATGTGGATGTCCGCAACCGGCTGACCAGGGAAAAACGCTGGACGCAGCTTGACGAAGACCTGGCATACAGCCCCCGGCAACTGGATAAGGATGTGGTCAATGTCAGCACCATCCGGAGCATCATCCGCACTTTCCGTGACAAATTGCGGGAGATATTCCCCTTACGGGAAGAAGTGCCCAAAACCCTGATCTTCGCCAAGACCGACAGCCATGCCGACGACATCATCCAGATCGTCAGGGAAGAGTTCAACGAGGGCAATGCGTTCTGCAAAAAGGTAACCTATAAAGCCGAGGAAGACCCCAAATCGGTACTTGCGCAGTTCCGCAACGAATACAATCCGAGGATAGCCGTTACGGTGGATATGATCGCCACCGGAACCGACGTAAGACCCCTGGAGTGCCTGCTTTTTATGCGTGATGTGAAATCGCGGAGCTATTTCGAGCAAATGAAAGGCCGGGGGACGCGCACCTATGGTTTTGAGGATATGAAATTGCGCTCGCCTTCCATCAGAACCGCCAAAACGCATTTTGTGATCGTGGATGCCGTGGGCGTTACCAAATCGGTGAAGACCGACAGCCGGCCGCTGGAGCGAAAACGCAGTGTGCCGCTGAAAGCGCTGATGGAAGGCGTGATGCTCGGCGCAAGGGACGAAGACACTTTCCTGTCGCTGGCCGGACGCCTGGCACGGCTCGACAAGCAGATGGAAAAAGAGGATAAAGAAGAATTCTCGCGGCTGGCCGGTGGCAAAACCCTCACCAGGGTCATTCACCTGCTGCTCAACCCGTTCGACCCCGACAAGGTGGCAGAAGAAATGGAAAGAAGCACGGAACAAGCTGATTTTGAAACCGTCAGACAACAAATGATTGACCGGGCCAAAGCACCTTTTAACGCCGCCCTGATCCGGCATGTGGAAGAAGTCCGGAAAAACATTGAACAGGTCATGGATAACATCAACATAGACCGGATATTGTTTGCCGGATGGGATAAGGACGCCACCGCCAGAGCGGAAGAAACCGTAAAGGAATTCAGGGAGTTTCTGGAAAAACACAAAGACGAGATCACGGCCCTGAGCATCTTTTACGACCAGCCCTACCGGAGGCGTGAACTGACCTACAAAATGGTGAAAGAGGTTTTAACCGTGCTGAAAAAAGAGAAACCCCTGCTTGCGCCTCATCATGTGTGGGGCGCCTACAGTTTGCTGGACCAGACGGATGCCAAAAGCCCGGTCAGTGAGCTGACGACCCTCGTGTCGCTCATCCGCAGGGTGACCGGACTGGACCAAACGCTGACGCCTTACGACAAAACCGTGGACCGCAACTTCCGGCAATGGGTGTTCAAAAAGCAGGAAGGGGCAGCCGTCAAGTTCAACCGGGAACAAATGGACTGGCTGCGCATGATCAAAGACCACATCGCCACCAGCATCCACCTCGACAGGGACGACCTGGACAATGCCCCCTTCGACGCCGCCGGCGGCATCGGCAAAATGTATCAGTTGTTCGGAGACGAAACCCAGAAAATTATGGACGAGCTGAATGAGGTGTTGGTGGCGTAGTAAATCTTTTCCAAAGTTCCGAACTTTGGAAAAGATTTAGATTTTATCCCATGATTTGATACAAGAGACCGGAATATTATGTTTGGATTTGTTACAAAAGACCTTGAGTCTTTCATTCTTTTTGAAAGGATGAAAGATTTTATGTTCAGGATTATTACAATGTTTTCCCGTTTTATTTTGAGGAGTATCTCATTTTGAATTATTTTTATCACCTGATCAACCTTCCGCATTTGAGGGCAGGCAAATTTTATAAAGTTTTAAATAAGATTATCAAACAAAAAGGTAACAGAAATGAACAACTGGACAAAATTGAAAAACCTTTATGTGAAAGACCATCTTTCAAAGGATTATCTTGCAACGCCTGGAAGAAGGTTAAATGCAATTGAAGCTATGGAAAAATTATTACAGCAACATTTTCCTCATATCATAAAACAACCTAAATTTCTTAGGCAAATCCCCAAAGATCAATTTATGAGAGAAGTACAACTAAAAAAGGGATCGAACTTAAGTAGCGCTGAAAAATCGGTTATCAACGGTTTGTATAAATTTTTATCCGAATTATAGCTTTGAAAACCAACAAAAATACCAACCTGCCACCCAAATGGAAAATTTTCTCTCTTGGAGACATTGCCGATTGGGGATCAGGAGGCACACCTCTATCTTCAAAAAATGAATATTACAATGGTAATATTCCGTGGTTGGTAATAGGCGACTTAAATGATAATTATATTACTCAAACTCAAAAAACTATTACTGAATTAGGTCTCAAAAATAGCTCTGCTAAAATTGTTGAAAAAGAGAATGTATTGATTGCTATGTACGGTAGTATTGGCAAATTAGGAATTAATAAAATTCCTGTTGCAACAAACCAAGCCATAGCCTTTACAAAAAGATTAAGAGGAATAAATAATAAATTCCTATTCTATTTCTTGTTTTCAATAAGGCCTAATCTATATAAACTTGGGAAAGGTGGAACACAATTAAATATAAGTCAAACAGTCTTAAAGAAAGTGACAATCCCCCTCCCCCCTCCCCGAACAGCACCGCATTGTAGCCAAAATAGAGGAGTTGTTTTCCGGACTCGACAGCGGCATCGCCAGCTTCAAAAAAGCCAAAGAGCAGCTAAAAGTCTATCGCCAGTCGGTATTGAAATGGGCGTTTGAGGGGAAGTTGACGGAAGAATGGAGAAAGAAAAAAATATCGAATAAAGAATATCGAATAGCGAATGATGAAGTGAGTTTGGTGGCAGAGAAGGAGACTGTTTATTCATCTATAAAAGATTTGCCTGATGGGTGGAAGTGGGCCAAACTTGATGACGTTTGTACAAAGATTGGCGACATCGACCATAAGATGCAAAAAAGTACTGATGAAGGATATCCTTATATAATGACAAAGAATTTGACCGATGAACTGGAAATATCATTTGCAAACGTAAAAGACATCTCTGAAGTTGATTATTTGTCTTTATCAAAAAAAATCAAACCAGAAAAGGGTGATATTATTTTTCCGCGTTATGGGACAATCGGCAAAAATGTCCTAGTGAATACTGATAGAAAGTTTTTAATTTCATACTCATGTGCAATTTTAAAGCCAGACAGAAACAGAGTTACTTCAAAATATTTGTATTTATATACACTGTCTCCAAAAATATCAGAAGAGATTAGAAAATACACAGTTGAAACAACTCAGGCAAATGTGGGTATTCGCTCTATTAAACTATTTATTTTGCCATTAGCATCACTTGAGGAACAAAACCAAATCGTCAACCAAATCGAATCCCGCCTCTCGGCAGCCGATAGGCTGGAAGAGGCCATCGGCCAAAGCCTGCAACAGTCCGGAGCGCTGCGGCAGAGCATCTTGAAACGGGCCTTTGAGGGGCGGCTGGTGGGGCAGGATCCCGGGGAGAAGCCCGCGGCGGTGAGGATGGAGAAACCGGAATTAAGGGAGCAGTTGAGGGAGCACTTAAGGGAGTAAAAAAGAAAAAAATCAAGATATGAACACAACCACCATAGTCAATAAAGTCTGGTCGTACTGCCATGTGCTGCGTGACGACGGCGTGAAAGGCGACATTTACGAGGGGCTGCTGGAAAAAAATGCGGAGGACACCAAAAGCGGGGCCGGGCAGTACTTCACACCGAGAGCACTGATCAAAGCCATGGTGGAATGCATCGCCCCCGAACCCATGAAAACCATCGCCGACCCCGCAGCAGGGACAGGCGGGTTTATCCTGGCGGCTTACGATTACCTGCTGGAACACCACCGGCTGGATAAAGAACAAAAAGATTTCCTGAAACACAAAACCTTCTCCGGGAATGAGATCGTCCCGAACACAAGGCGGTTGTGCCTGATGAACATGTTCCTCCACAACATCGGCGAAATGACCGGGGAAAGCATGATCCGGCCCTTCGATTCGCTCACGACGGAAAGCAGCTAAAAAGTTGACTATGTGCTGACAAACCCGCCTTTCGGCAAGAAAAGCTCGGTGACCATCACCAACAAAGAAGGGGAACAGGTCAAAGAGGTGCAGAACTACAACCGGCAGGATTTCTGGGCTACGACTTCCAACAAGCAGTTGAACTTTGTGCAGCACATCCGCACCATGCTGAAGACCACCGGAAAAGCGGCGGTGGTCGTCCCCGACAATGTGTTGTTTGAAGGCGGCGCTGGCGAAACCGTCCGGAAAAAGCTGATGGAAACCACCGATCTGCACACCATCCTCCGGCTGCCCACCGGCGTTTTCTATGCCCAGGGCGTGAAAGCCAATGTCCTGTTTTTCGACAACAAACCCGCCGCCAAAGACCCCTGGACAAAAGAAGTATGGTTTTACGACATGCGAACCAACAAGCATTTCACGCTGAAAACCAACCCGCTCAAATACGACGACCTGAAAGATTTCATCCGGTGCTATCATCCCGAAAACCGGCACTTGCGAAAAGAAACCTGGTCGGAAGAAAACCCGGACGGCAGATGGAGAAAATACACCTACGATGAAATACTGGCCCGCGACAAAACCAGTCTGGACATCTTCTGGCTCAAAGACGAAACGCTGGCCGACCTGGACAATCTGCCCGATCCCGATGTGCTGGCAACCGAGATCATCGAAAACCTGGAAGCGGGACTGGAGAGTTTCAAGGAGGTGAGGAACGGGCTTGAACAGTAAATTTGTGTAACTGTTTAAAACAATACCATACGGGAACTTTATAGACTGAGGCCTTTGCTATACGTAAGCTTTTATCCTTAATGACCTGTATTGGGAAGAATTATAATGAAAGTTTGAGGTTTTGCAATGGCTTCGAATCATCAATGAAGGAAAAAGCGGACAAAAAATAAAGCGTAAACAACTTTCCGTTACTTACGCTTCTTGCTTGTTTGTTTTTCAGGGACCCCCTGATTCTCATAATTGGGAAATGCGTTTTTACACCTTGCCCGATTATTAGTACCGGATTTTTAAAAAATTGTGCCCCCCTGTTTTAAAATATTTTTCATATTTTCTTTTAAAAACTTTTAAGATGTTCATATACATGGCTTTATAAATGAAGAAAATTTCTCGTTTTGTGCAAAAAATGCCTGCCAACCGATACTTTACTATTTTTACAGAAAAAATTTCAGGATGAAATATTGGATAACAATAGCCTTACTTGCCATCGCTTTAACCGGATTCGCCCAGTTTGAGCGCTTTTTTGAAAACAAAACGCTACGCCTTGATTACTATCACACAGGAAACGAAAAAGAAGCGTGGTTTTCGTTCGATGAGTTACTCGAAGAACCCCACTGGGGGGGCTCGAAGGTGAACCTTGTGGATACTTTCGGCTATGGAAATTACTACCTGAAGGTTTATAATATCGCGAACGACTCGCTGCTTTACTCGCGTGGTTACAATTCTTTGTTCGGTGAATGGCAGACCACCCCCGAAGCCAAAGAAACCTGGCGCAGCCTTTCGGAAACCGTTACCTTTCCTTACCCGAAGGTGCCCGTCCGGGTTGAACTGCTCAGCCGTAAACGGGACGGTGTTTTTGAAAAAAAGTTCGAGTACATTGTTCGTCCTGATAACTACTTCATCAAAAAAGACCGGCGAAAAAACTATCCTGCCTTTGACGTTTACATCTCAGGGCCGGCTGCCGTCAAGGTGGACATTGTCATTTTGCCGGAAGGCTACAGCGAGGCCGAGATGGGATTATTTGTGGAAGACTGTAAAAAGTTTGTGAATGATTTTTTCACATTCGCGCCCTACTCCGAAAACAGGGATCGTTTCAACATCCGGGGGGTGCTGGCCCCTTCCGAAGATTCAGGGGTTGACATCCCTGCCGACACCATTTGGAAAAACACCCAAATGAATTCGGCTTACTACACTTTTGACAGCGAGCGTTATCTGATGACATTCGACAACAAAAGCGTCCGCGACCTGGCCGCCAACGCGCCCTACGACCAGATCTACATCCTGGTAAACAGTAAGAAGTACGGCGGCGGCGCCATCTACAACTACTACAATGTGAGCGTCAACAGCAACGAAATGTCAGCCAAAATACTGACCCACGAATTTGGCCACGGCTTCGCCGGACTTGCCGACGAGTACTACGACAACTCGACCTCCTACGGTGAGTTTTACAACCTGAAGATCGAGCCCTGGGAACCCAACATCACCACACTGGTGGACTTTGAGCACAAGTGGAAAAAAATGGTGAAGAAAAGAACACCCGTTCCCACGCCGCAAACAGAAAAATACCGCGATCGTGTCGGTGCTTTCGAAGGCGGGGGTTACGAACCCAAAGGCATGTACCGTCCCATGCAGGATTGCCTGATGAAAACGTTCCGCGGCAACACCTACTGCCCGCCCTGCGATGCTGCCATCCGGAATATGATCGATTTTTATTCGGAGTGATTTTTTAAAAACCGATGAACTGTTTTTGGGAAGTCCGATTCCCCTCCTTAGTTTTGAAGGAGGGGAAGATCAAGTCCTGACCGCAGCGTCAGGAACGCAGATCAGGGGTGGTTAAAACAACCCGCCAGGCAGCCTGCCAAAGTATAGCGGCGGGCAGGCCCGCCTGCCAAAGTGTACTGGCGGACAGGAAGGCAGGTACTAAGCGGGTAGAAAAATTTGAGAAACTCTGTTTCAACCCGCTGAGAATAAAACTACTCAGCGGGTTTTCAAAGCAAGTGCCTGAAAGGCAGCAGCAGCCATTCGAAGAAACGGTTGATCAGGGGCCGGTCGAGCCATCTTTTGTAGTCGAAAGGAACGGTATCGGAAATGGTCTGTACAATGTGGTTTCTGATCTGCACGGCGATGGACTCTTCTTCCCCCACCAGCACGATCTCGTACATGTATCTGAAACTGCGATAGTCGAAGTTGGATGAGCCGACGGCAAACCTCCGGTTGTCGATGAGTAAGATTTTGGCGTGCAGGTTGTTGGGTGTGAAAAACAAGAAGCGCACCCCGCTTTTGTGCAGGGGCCCGAGGTATTTGTTGCGCAACACATCGATCAGATTGACGTCCGATTGCCTGGGCAGGATAACCACCACTTCCACGCCCCGCTTTGCGGCGTCCATCATCGCCTTGCGCAGAAAAAATCCCGGCAGGAAGTAGGGCGTTTCGACAAAGACCGATTCCTTTGCCGAACGGATCATTTTAATAAAACGCTGGTTCACCTTTTTCACAGCAATGGAAGGAGCGTCACGCAAAATCTCGAAGTCGCCGTAAGTAACGGCTTTGGTGTGGTAGGCCTTGTTGAAGATGTACTTGTTGTACACCCTGAAATCCTGCATGAACAACTTGGTAAAGGTAAAGGTGATCCCGCTTTTCATGCGCAGCATCGACTCGCGCCAGTTCATGTTGTAGCCGGTGAGGTTGGACGAACCGATCCAGGTAATTTCATCGTCGATCAGCACCAGTTTGCGGTGGTTGCGCTTGTGGCTGCGTGTGAAGACATCGGTGTTGAACTTGATTTTTTCAAAAAATCTCACCTGCCCGCCGTAATCGATGAGTTCGGCAAAATAGCTGTGATCTACCGAAGCACCCCAGCCGTCGATCAGCAAACGTACGTCCACCCCTTGCCTGGCTTTTTTGGTGAGAGCTCTGCGAAAACGGTTACCGATTTCATCGTGCCCTACCCTGAAGGTTTCGATGTAAACATATTTGTGCGCGGCATCAATGTCCTCTATCATCGCGTTGTAGTAACGCAGCGGATCTGAAAAAAGATGGTATGGTTCAATGAGCTTTTTCAAAACTTAAAACAGCTTTGGCGCCAAGGTTTCAATTGTATGACAACAACGGCTTTGCAAAGGTTCAGCCATGTATTTTTAAAATTTTCGTCTGAGTAAAAAGTACAACAACAACGAAAGCACGAAAACTCCGCCGATTACCAGCAGCGCCAGCCTGTACCTTTTTATTTCGTGCGCTTTTCTTTTGTTGTCTTTTTGTATGCTGCTTGTTTCGCGCAGCAGTTCCTCCACTTTGTATTTCGTTTCGATACCGGCCAGTTCAGCCTGCCGTAAACGGCTGATCAGGCTGTCCTTGTCCGCGGTGAACAAGCTACAGTACTTGTCGAAGGCTTTGTAATTCCCGATCATCGCGTAGCTGTGCAACAGCGCTTCGTAGTTCCGGCTGACGTATCCGGCATCCCCGATCTTTTCTGCGATTTTGAGGCTTTGCTCAAAGTGCGAAACGGCTTTTTTCGGCCTGCCCTTCTCCTGGTAAACCTGGCCGATGTTAAACAGTACCATCATCAGGCCGGGCTCGCTTTCAATGGTTTTGTACAGGGCCTTGCTTTTGTCGAAACACGACATGGCCTCGCCGTAATCGCCCTGGTTGCCGTACAAAGTTCCAAGGTTGTTGTACAAAAGGGCCATCCCGATCTTGTCGTTCAATTGCTTCTTCAGCTGAAGCGACTGGTCGTACAAACGGTGAGCCGTGCTGTAGTCGTTGTACTCAAAGTTGTAGATTTTCGCCATATTGTTCAATACGTGCGACAGGTCGCGTGCGTTGCCTGTTTCAAGATAGGTTTTTTCCGCCTTCTCGTAGTATTCAAGGGCTTTCTCAAACTGTTTCATTTCATCGTAGATCACCCCCAGGCTGTAGTAAGCATCGGCTTTTCCCGATTGGTCTCCAATCCCGGAATAAATATGCATGGCCTGGTAGTAGTGGTCGAGCGACTGATTGAAATAGCCTCTGTAATAATCCACGTTGCCCAGTTGGATAAGGGCGCTGGCCATGTCCTGCTGGTTGTCGAGGGCTTTTACGATCTCGTAGTTCCTGCTGAAACAGACTGCCGCACTGTCGTAGTTTCCCCGGTGAAGGTCCACCTGCCCGATATTGTTCAGGCAGTTGGCCATGCCCTGCAGGTCATTGTTTTCGGTGTACAAGTCGAGGCTTTTTTCAAAATATTCCGCCGCCTGATCCAATTTTCCTTCGAACAGGTAACTCACGCCCAGCGATTTCAGCGTGAGTGCCTGAAAACCCGTGGTTTTTCTTTTTTCCGAAAGTGCAAGTGCCTGTTGTCCAAAAGCAATGCTGCTGTCAAAATCAAAAACACGGTAGGCCTCCGAAAGTTTTATCAATGTTTCAACCTTTTGGTTGCCTGTTGCCTCTTCCAGCACGGTTTTCAAACTGTCCACAAGCGCGGGTTGAGCCTGCGCGGAAGGCAATGCGAGGATGATGAAGAAAATAAAAATGAAAGCCCGAAGTTGTTGCATAGACCGCAAATATAAATGAATGAAACGTTTATTGAAAATATTTCTGAAATTACCTGCCGAAAAAACAGGGGAAACCCGCCGGCACAATCCCTGGCGGGAGGCAAAGTTGTCCGGGCTGCTGACACACGGAAGCGGTCAACATCTTTTTCGTTTTAATGGGCGAGAATCTTTGTCACGGGCAGCAGCTTTGATTTTCAAATTTTCAAATCGGCGAATTTTCAAATTAGTCTAGTATCTTTGTCATCAATTCAAAAGCAGACCATGATCAAATCAATGACGGGCTTTGGCAAAACCCAGGTCGAAACCCGGGAAAAAAATGTAAGCATCGAAATCAGGGCACTCAACAGCAAGCAGCTTGACATTTACCTGAAAGCGCCTCAGGCCTACCGGGAAAAAGAGCTGGAAATCAGAAACCTGATTGGGAAGATGCTGCTTCGCGGCAAGGTGGAGGTGATGCTCAACAGCGAGCAAAAAAGTACCGGCCTGCTGCCGGTGGTCAATATTCCGGTGGCCAAACACTATTTCAGCGAGCTGAAACAACTGGCCGACAGCCTTGATCAAAGTGCGGAACTCCACGACCTGCTGCCCGTGCTGATCAAGCTGCCCGATGTGTTTTCCAGCCCCGAGGAAGAAATCGATCCCGAAGAATGGCAACAGGTACTCGACGGCATTGGGCAGGCAGCCCTGGAAGTAGATAAATTCAGAAGCCAGGAAGGACGGGCGCTTGCCACCGATCTGAAAACAAGAATTGAAAACATCAGCAGCCTTCTTGCGCAGGTGGGGCCCTTTGAACAAAAACGCACTGCTTACATCAAGGAAAGAATTAGCGAAAATCTCGACACTTTTCTCAAAGACTTGCAAACCGACAATAACCGCCTGGAGCAGGAAATGATCTACTACCTGCAAAAACTCGACATCACCGAAGAAAAGATCCGTCTAAAAAAACACTGCGATTATTTTCTGGAAACCCTGGAAAACGGGCCTTCGTCAGGCAAGAAGCTGGGTTTCATCAGCCAGGAAGTGGGTCGTGAGATCAACACCCTGGGCTCCAAAGCCAACGATGCCGACATCCAGAAACTGGTGGTGCTGATGAAATACGAACTGGAAAAAATCAAGGAGCAACTGTTTAACATCTTGTAGCGTGGGCAAACCCGAAAAAGGCAAACTGATCATTTTTTCGGCACCTTCGGGGGCAGGAAAAACCTCCCTGGTCAGGCATTTGATGGAAGAAATTCCGGGGCTGGCGTTTTCCGTTTCCGCCGCCAGCCGCAAAGCCCGGAAAAACGAAGCGGACGGTAGGGACTATTACTTTCTGACGGCAGATGCTTTCAGAAAAAAAATCGCCGAAAACGCTTTTGTGGAGTGGGAAGAGGTATACAAAGACCATTTTTACGGCACCCTGCGCACGGAAGTGGAGCGGCTCAGAAACGAGGGCAGGCATGTGGTGTTCGACGTGGACGTCAAAGGCGGCATCAATATCAAAAAGCAGTTCGGCGACGATGCGCTGGCAATTTTTGTGAAACCGCCTTCCATAGAAGCCCTTGAACAACGCCTGCGAAACCGTGCCACCGACAGCGAAGAAGACATCCGCACACGCGTGGAAAAAGCACGTGAGGAGCTTGATTTTTCCCGATTTTACGACCTGGTCATTTTAAACGACGACCTGGAGGAAGCCAAACGGGAAACCGTCAGTGCCGTGCGCAATTTCATCTTGAAAAGTGAAAACAAAAAATAATGAAGCTGTTCAGCTTCAAAAAAACACGGGAGACCCAATTTATGATGAACGAAAACAGAAACTGAATAGATACAAGTACGACCAAAGAAAAGATTTAAAATCCTTGGGATGAAAGCAATTCAAATCGCTACCTACAACAAAAACATCATCAGGGCGCTGCTGGGCCTGAAAACGGTGGAAAAGTCCGCCGGCAGCCCGGGCGACGACGAAGTGCTGGTGAAAATGCATGCCGCCCCATGCAACCCTTCCGACATCGCCTTTATCCAGGGCACTTACAACATCGTCAAAAGCCTGCCGGCCGTACCGGGTTTCGAAGGCGCCGGAACCGTGGTTGAAACCGGCAAAAACACCGGCCACCTGCTGGGTAAAAAAGTCAGTGCCTTCGTGCAGCGCGATACCGACGGCACCTGGGCGGAGTTCTTCGTGGTCCACCGCGACGACCTCATCGTTTTAAAAGACGAAATGGACCCCGACCAGGCAGCCTGTTTTACGGTGAACCCCTTCACGGCGTACGGACTGATGGAAATTGCCCTTTTGCGGGAAAGCAAAGCCGTCGTACAGAATGCTGCCGGCGGACAGGTGGCGGCTTTCGTTAGGCTGATGGCAGCCGAAAACGGCATGGAGGTCATCAACATCGTACGTAAAAAAGAAAGCGTTGACGTACTGCGGCAAGCCGGTGCCAGGCATGTCCTTTACGAAAATGACGAAGACTTTGAACAACAGCTCCGCGGCCTATGCGCCGAGCTGCAGGCGACCACTGCTTTCGATGCCGTGGGCGGACCGCTCGCGGGGACTATCTTCAACAGCCTGGTTCCCGATGCGGAACTGGTGATTTACGGGGGCCTTTCAGGAAAGCCCGTTGAAAACCTTGACGTGATGGGGCCCATCTTCCAAAACAAAATCATTTCGGGTTTCAACCTCATCGACTGGAAAAATGAGCTGGACGCGGAGGATTTTGAAAAAATTTCCGGATTCCTTCAGGATAAATTCATCGGGGGAACCTACAAAACAAAAATACAGGGCAGCACCACCCTCGATAAGATCGTGAAAGGCCTTCGCGGTTATATCGCCAACATGAGCGCCGGAAAAATACTCATCCGTCCGTAAAACCGGTGGCACCATGAAAGAAAACGCTTCGCAAAAACCGACAAAAATGAAGAAAACCGGACTGCTGTTCGGTTCGTTCAACCCCGTGCACAACGGCCATCTGATTCTGGCCAATTATATGGCCGAGTTCACCGACCTTGACGAAGTTTGGCTGGTGGTTTCTCCCCAAAATCCGCTGAAAGCGAAAAAAAGCCTGCTGGCCGATTACCATCGCCTGGCACTGGTGAGGCTGGCGCTGGAAGAACAGCCTCGCCTGAAAGTTTCGGATATCGAATTCAAAATGCCCAAACCTTCCTACACCATCCACACCCTGACCTGGCTGTTTGAAAAATATCCCGACAGGGAATTCGTGGTGATCTGCGGTACCGACGTACTGCCCAATTTCCACAAATGGAAGAACCACAGCGAAATCCTGAACCAGAACGCCCTGTACGTTTATCCCCGTCCGGGTTTTGGGCTGGGGCAATTCAGTGACCATCCCGCCGTCAGGCTGTTCGGCGCCCCGCTGATGGAAATTTCTTCCAGCTTCATCCGCCGCGGCATCCGCGAAAAAAAGAACATGGCTTTCTGGATGCCACAAAAAGTTTACCGGTACATTTTAGAGATGCACTTTTACGAGAAGTAGAATTTTTCCACCTGCTCGCAAATCATGTCCACCAGTTCCAGCGGCAGCTCGTAAAAAAACGGGAGGCGCAGCAAGGTATCGGAAAAACGGTTGGCGTTGTGCAGTTCGCGGCCGCTGTGCTGCGGGCTGAAAAACGGGCTGCTGTGCAGCGGCAGGTAGTGGAAAACGGCATGCACACGGTTGCTGTTCAGAAAGGTCAGCATTTCGTTGCGCTGTTTTTTGTCCTCCAGCAGCAGGTAGAACAGGTGGCCGTTGTTGGTGGCGTAGTCAGGCAGGCGGGGCAGCCCGAGCAGGCCTTTTGCTTCCAGGTGTTTCAGCCCTGCATGATACCTTTCCCAGATGGCCACCCGCTTGCGCTGGATGTCTTTAATGTTTTCGAGCTGGGCGAACAAAACGCCGGCAATCAGGTCGGAGGGCAAAAACGAAGCCCCCACGTCAACCCACTGGTACTTGTCCACTTCGCCCCTGGAAAAAGCCGCGCGGTTGGTTCCTTTCTCCCAGATGATCTCGGCCCTGTCCACAAACTTTTCATTGTTGATGACCAGCATCCCCCCTTCGCCGGCACTGATGTTTTTGGTTTCGTGAAACGAGAAGGCTGCAAAGTCGCCGAAACTTCCCAGCGGCTTGCCTTTGTAGTAAGCATCGATGGCGTGGGCGGTGTCTTCGATCAGCACAAGGTTGTGCCTGCGGGCCAGCGCTGCAGCCCTGTCCATGTCGACGGCAACTCCTCCGTAGTGCATCACCACCAGCACCCGGGTACGATCGGTGATCAGTTCTTCCACATGGTCAAGGTCGATGTTGGGATGCTCGTCCATGCTGTCGGCAAAACGGATTTTCGCCCCTTTCAGCAAAAACGGGTTGGCCGTCGAAACAAAAGTAAACGAAGGCATGATCACCTCATCGCCGCTTTGCAGTTCCATGAGCATCACGGCCATTTCAAAGGCATCGGTGCAGGAGGTGGTGAGGAAGCAGTTTTTGAAACCGTACTTTTCCCCGAAAAAAGCATGGCACTGTTGGGTGTAAACCCCGTTGCCCGAAATGTGTCCCCAGTAAGCGGCATTGACAATGTGCTGGACTTCCTTGCCGGCAAAATAAGGCTTGTTGAAAGGGATTTTCATTTCCGGGTTCTAAAAAGCAAAGTGCAAAGGTAGTGAATCCGGTCAAAAGAGAAACCGTGCATGAAGTTCCCGGCATTGCAGACGCAGAAACACTCATTCTATCCTAACCCGGGTAACAAAATAGATAAATCCAAAGCACAAAGTTCTAAATCCAAAATAATATCAAATGTTCAAATACTAAATGTTTAAAACGGTTTTGCGTTTTTGTTTTTGTGCTTTGTCTCGCCTGAGGCGAGATGGATTTGTTTTGAGTTTTGAGTTTTGTGCTTTGCGCTTTGTGCTTCCTTTATTTATTGTTCAGGAATTTGTCTTTCCGCGAAGCATGGAGGCTGCGGCACCGCTATTTTTCCAGGCCCTGGCCACCACTCCCGTGCCCGTGTTGTGTTTTTTCCTGACGTCCATGGCATTCAGCAGCAGGGCAAAAGGGAAAGTAAGCAGGTAGTAAAACGGCAGGAGGATGAAGAAAATGTAAGAAGTGTTCAGCATAATGATGGGGAATTTCATGCTCAGCTTCCACGACAACTTGCCGGGAGGGCCGTACTGGTAGTGCACTTCCGTTTCGGAAAAGCCCGCCCGTTTCATTTTTTCCGAAATCTCGTCGATGCCGTAGCCGTCGCGCACATGCTCGTCGATGAAAGAGTGGGTGCCGTCGTGCTCGTGATCGTGGTGGTGAACGTCCGAACCACCCTGGTCGGAGGGCGTTGAAATCAGCAGCATGCCGCCGGGTTTGAGGGCATTGTAAAAATTGCGCAGCACCAGTTCGTCTTCCTCGATGTGTTCCATCACATCCACGCAAAGCACCAGATCGTATTTTTCTTTTTCGTCAAATTTTGTGAGGTCGGCAACTGCAAAAGCGGCGTTGTTTCTGCCGATCTTTTGGAAGAAATTATTGCAGTCTTCAATCTGTTCTTCTTTCACGTCCACCCCTTTCACCTGCCAGTTTTTATTCCGCGTGGCGAGAAAATAAACGTACTGCCCGAAACCGGAACCCGCGTCAAGGATTTGCTGCGGCCCCCTGGCATTTTTCTCCCACTCCCTGATGGCCCGCCTGATGTGCCACGAGCGCAGCAACAGCAAGTCGAGCAAACGGTAAAACAATTTGCGCAGGCCCGGCGAACTGTTAAAAACCCTGCCTAATTTTCTTTTGATGGGATCGTATTGCATGGAGGGGGGATTTGATTGGTGATTTGTGATTGGTGATTTGAGTTTAGAGTTTAGAGTTTTGTGCTTTGAGTTTTGTGCTTTGGATTTTGTTCTTTGTCTCGCCTGATGTGAGATGGATTTTGAAAATTACTCCAGCAATTCTTCAATGTGTTCGATGTAATCCAACGAATCATCCATAAAAAACTGAAGCTCGGGTACCACCCTCAATTGATGACGCACGCGGTTACCCAGCTTGCCTCGTATCTCTTTGCTGTGTCTGCGGATGTTTTCCAGCAGCGCCTCTTTGTCGTCAGTGGCAAAAAGGCTGAGGTAAACCCTTGCGATGGCCAGGTCGGGCGTGACGTGAACCTTGGTCACCGTAACCATGGCGCCCCGGGTAACATGGCGCATTTCCATCTGGATGATCTCGCCGAGGTCCTGCAAAAGCAGCCTGGCAATCCGTTGCTGACGTTTTGATTCCATGGAGCAAAAGTAGGATTTTTTGCCGATTTAGTGATAGTCGCCTGTTGTGTACGGAAGGCTTCGGGAACCTGCTTACAGCTCAACCAGGTCGCCCAGCTCACTGTCAATCAGCCTGATGAGATCGTTGTCAATTCCGCGTTCGCTTTTTTTGAAATTGTCATTTTTCCGCAGGTAAGGATCAACCCGCAACAAGTTATTCTCCAGCCCCGGTAGTTCAAGTTGTTCGTAAATCCGGACCAATTCTTCTTTTTTGTGCTTAATAAAATCCTCGTATTTCACCTCCACCAAACGGTTGCCGGGTATCAAATGGTTGTCGTCGGCATAGGTTTCGCGCATTAATTTGTACAGCCTGATCAGGTCCAGTTCGTGGGTTGCCTTGTCGTAGTCCTGCAATTTGACACCGCGCAAAACGCCGTGCATGAACCTGAAAAAAGAGGAAAGGGTTTCGTAAGTGTTGCGGTGCATGTAAATGAATCTTGCATCCGGGAACATTTCAAGTAAAATTTTTATCCTGAAGGTGTTGGGCGGATTTTTCGAAACAAAACGCTTGCCGCCCGTGTTGATCAGGGCTGTGTTGATCAGGACTTTGTAGGCTTCTTTCCAGCCCGACAACTGCGCTTCGCTGATGCCTTCAAAAAAGAGGCTGTCTTTCACAAAGACATTCAAATCCCTTGGAAAATAAAAGAAGTTGTAAAAACTGAGAGGTTGCAGATTGCCCAGGGCCACCTCCTCTTCCTGCGGAAAACTGAAGTCCAGCTTCATGTTATCGCCGGGACGGGTGTCGGGAAGCAGCAATCTGGCGATGCTCTTCAGCCACCATTGGTTGGTCAGTACATGGTTGGGGAAAACGGAATGGTAAGTATTCAAAAAGCCGAAATCGGGGTTGAGGGTGAGCAGGTGATGCATGAGGGTGGTCCCCGACCGCCAGAAACCGATGATGAAAACAGGGGCATCGCTAAAGCTGAGGCGTTTCATTTTATCGCGGTAAGCCTTTGCTTCCAGGACGCTCAGCGAACCCAGCAAGCGTGCTGCCGCAAGTGTTAAAAAATATTTACACCTGTATGCCTTATCCACGGTTCGCTTCCCGGAAACCTTTATCACATTCGAATAACGACTGCCGACAAGCGTTGTAACCGGCAGCTCAAAATTGTTTTTCCGCATACCAAAGCCCATTGGTATGCAAATTTAAAAAGTTGTGCTTGCCATGCAAGTTTTCAGGCAATTATTTAATACGCTTTAATATTTCGGCCAACCCGTTTTGGCTTTCGCTGAAAAGTTTAACTTTGTTAAAACAAATTTTCCGTTGTGGTTTCGGATTTGAAAAATACAGTAAAACAATCGGCATCCGCTTTGCGCGACGAACTGATCACCGTCAGGAGGTATTTGCATGCCCGTCCCGAACTGAGTTTTCAGGAAAAAGAAACGGCGGCCTACCTGTCGGAACGCCTTACTTCCTGGGGCATCGAACACCGTTCCGGTATCGGCGGCTACGGCATCATGGGAGTCATTCGCGGACAGCATGCGGACAGTAAAACCATCGCCCTGCGGGCCGACATGGATGCCCTGGCCATTGCCGAACAAAACCGGGTGCCTTACAAATCGCTGAACGAAGGAGTGATGCATGCCTGCGGCCACGACCTGCACATGAGCTGCCTTTTGGGATGCATTAAAATTCTCGACGGACTGAAAGACCGTTTTCGGGGGACGGTGAAATTCATTTTCCAGCCGGCTGAAGAAACGCTTCCCGGCGGTGCGGAAAAAATGATCGCCGAAGGGGTACTTGAAAATCCGGCACCCGAATTGATCTTTGCCCAGCACGTTTACCCCGAGTTGGAAGCCGGACAGGCGGGTTTCCGCAGCGGGCCTTACATGGCTTCCTCTGACGAGGTGACACTGCTGGTTAAAGGCAAAGGAGGGCACGCCGCCATCCCTGCCCGGCGTGACGACACCGTACTCGCCGCTGCCAGAATCCTGCTGGCCCTGGAAGAGAATATCAACAAGAACAAATCGCAGGACATCCCGTCCATTCTGGCTTTCGGTCGCTTTGCCGCGGATGGCACTTACAATGTCATCCCTTCCGAGGTGTTGTTGCGCGGCACCCTCCGCACCTTCGATGAAAAATGGAGGGAAAAAGCCCACAGCCTCATCCGCAGTACTGCCCAAACCGTGGCAGCCGGCTTCGGACTGCGCTGCGAGGTGCAAATCCGCAAGGGCTATCCCGCGCTTGCCAACGACCCGGAAGCCACAGCCCTGGCCCGCAGCGCAGCGGAAGACTACCTCGGCAAAGACAATGTGAAAGAACTGGACATCCGCATGACCGTGGAAGACTTTGCCCGTTACGCACAACTTGTCCCCGCCTGTTTCTTCCGGCTGGGGACGGAAAACGCTGCCAAAGGCATCTCCGCCAACCTGCACACCGCCAACTTCGATGTGGACGAAGCAAGCATCGAAACCGGCACCGGATTGATGACCTGGATCGCCCTGAAAGCACTCCAAACCAATGACTAACGCCCAATTAACCAATATCCAATTAACCAATATCCAATTAACCAATGACCAATTAACCAGTTAACCACCCCAAAATGCTCGTCAACGATAAATCATATCAAACCGTCTGGATGGAAGGCACCTCCGTTTTGATGATCCAGCAAAACCTGTTGCCTTTT